>NZ_JAWOAI010000588.1:0-5597 GCF_033194735.1 Streptomyces sp. W16 | reverse complement strand
CGACCGGCTGGTCGCCGGCGACCGTGGCGCGGCGGCTGGCCGATCTGCGGGCGGGCGGCGCGCTGTTCTTCGACGTCGAGGTCGACGCCGGGCTGTTCGGGATCAACACCCGGGCGCTGCTGTGGATGTCGGTACGACCGGCGGACCTCGACCGGGTCGCCACGGCCCTGTCCGGCCACGACGAACTGGCCTTCGTCGCCGCGACCACCGGCCCCACGAACCTGGTCGCCCAGGCCCTGAGCCGCGACCCGGCCGACCTCCACCGCTACCTCACGGGACGCCTCGGCGCCCTGACCGCCGTCCGCACGCTGGAGTCGAGCCCGGTACTACGCAACCTGAAGGCGGCGAGCCCTTCCCTGACGGGGCTGCCGGGGCGGGTGGGTGAGCGGGGCGGGGGTAGGTGAGGCATGGAGGGGCAGGGGGGCAGAGGGGCAGAGGGACCGCGAGGATGGGCGATCAGCCGTGGGGAGCCGCAGCAGGTGAGCCGTGCGGCGGGGATGGCAGGTGAACCTCGACGAGCCGGGGCAAGCGAGCCACAGATGGCGCACCCCTCACCTCTCGCGCCCCATCGCACAACTCGCCCCGGCGCACACCCCCACCAGCCCCACCCCGCCCCAGAACGCCACCTGTGCCGCGTGCGACGCCCCCGAGGCGCCTCCCGTCCCGGCCCCCGCGCTCGCCAGATATACGCTGCCGAGGATCGCCACCCCCAAGGTCGCCCCGAGCTGCTGGACGGCGTTCAGCAACCCGGCCGCCGACCCCAACTCCTGGGCGCGCAGCGGCTTGAGCGCGAGGGTGAAGAACGCCGGGGTGAAGAGACCGGCGCCGAGGCCGACCACCGCGAGCGCGGGAAGCAGCCGGAACGGATAGGCGCCCGGGGTCGTGTGGCCGTAGGCGGTGATCGCGCCCAGGATGCCGGCGGCGAGGATCCCGAGTCCGGCGTACATCACCCGGCGCCCGCACCGCCGTACGAGACGCGCGCCCGCCGCCCAGGACGTGACCGCCAGTCCGAGGGACCAGGGCGCGAGGGTCAGGCCCGCCCGCAACACTCCGATGCCCAGGCCTAGTTGGAGCTGGAGCAGCACGACCGTCATGAGCCCGGTCGTCACCGCGAAGAAGGACGTGGACGCCACGAGGGCGGCGGAGAAGCCCCGTTGGGCGAACAGGCTCGGTTCCACCAGTGGGCTGCGGCCGGTCGCGGCGACCGCGCGCTGGTGCAGGGCGAAGACGGTCAGGGTCAGCAAGCCTGCGGTCACCGCGGTCCAACTCCGGGCGGACAGGCGGGAGATGTCCGCGCCGATCAGCGGGAGGACCAGAAGTCCCGTGCCGGCCATGGCCAGGAGGGTGCCGGTGAGGTCGAGGGTGGGGCGTTTCGGGGCGCGGTTCTCCGGCAGCCGCCGGGCCAGGGCGAGGACGACGAGGGCGAGCGGGACGTTGACCAGGAACACCGCGCGCCAGGACGAGCCGAACAGGTCGGCGTGCGTGAGGACGCCGCCGAGTACCGGGCCGCAGACTGCGGCGAGGCCCATCACGGGGCCGATGCTGCCCAGAGCCCGGGACATCTCGTCGCCGGCGAGCATCGCCTTGATGAGGCCGATGGTCTGCGGGATCACCAGGGCCGCCGACGCCCCCTGCACGGCACGGAACGCGATCAGGAACCCCACGCCCGGTGCCAGCGCGCAGGCGAAGGACGCGGCGGTGAATCCGGCGACACCCAGCACGAACAGCCGTCGCCGGCCCGCGATGTCGCCGAGGCGGCCCCCGGTGATCAGCAGCACCGCGAACGGCAGCGTGTACGCGGTCGTGAACCACTGGATGTCGGACACCGACCCGCCCAGATCGGCGTGGATCGCGGGCGCGGCCACTTGCACGACCGTCGCGTCCAGCAGGTTCATCGCCTCGCCGAGGAGCAGGGCGACAAGTGCGGACCACCGCCTCGGGTAGGACCCGTCGGGGGTGAACGGCCTTGGGTTCGTGCTCAGTTGACTCATGGCTGAAGCGTGGAATCTCGGGGGCACCCCTCCCAGCCAGGTCCCCGGGATCGAGGATTTCCTCCATCCGTCGCCCCCACCACGGCGAAATCTCACACAAGGAGCCCACCTTCATGAACCGCGCCGTCGCCGGGGAGTACGCGGCCCGCGGGATGCCGATGCGGCTGCGTACGTATCCGGAGGCCGAGGAGTTCTTCGCGGGGCCCGAACCCGTCGGGCCGGGTATCGTCCAGGTCCACAAGTGGCGTCCGGACGGCACGGACGCCGAACCGATCAGGGACGAGGACATCGCGATGTACGGGGTGGCGGCCCGCAAGCCGTAACCTTCCGGCCGTCCGTACGCAACCTTCTCAACCTCCTTACGACGTCGAGATGATCACAATGCGGCAGCAACAACTCACTGCGGGTCGCTGCTCACTTGACTACCAGCGGTCACACACGATTGGCTCCGGACCAGCGGGAGTCACCCGGTCGGCGCACCTCATACGGCTCCGGGCGCACTCTCCCCGTCCCCGAGCTCGGCCGCACAGCGAGGTGCCGCACCCCCCATGAACACTCCTCCCTCACCTCACACCCCCTTCCGTCGCATACGCGGCACGGCGCTGACCTCCGCCGTCGCGGTCTGTCTGCTGCTCGCCGGCTGCTCCGGAACCGGCGGCGGGGACTCCGGCACGGACGCGGCCGGTGCCGCGGGCACCGGCCGGCTGAAGATCGCCATGGTCACCCACTCAAGCAAGGGTGACGACTTCTGGGTGCTGGTGCGGAAGGGCGCCGAGGCCGCCGCGGCCAAGGACAACGTCGAGCTGACGTACACGAGCGACCCGGACGCCACCGGACAGGCCGAGCTCGTGCGGGACGCGATCCGGGACGGGGTCGACGGCATCGCGCTGACGCTCGCCAAACCGGACGCGATGAAGGCGCCGATCGCCCAGGCCAAGGCCTCGGACATCCCCGTGGTCGGCCTCAACTCCGGTATCGACTCCTGGCAGTCGGAGGGCGTCCTGGAGTTCTTCGGGCAGGACGAGAGCGTCGCGGGCCGCGCCGTCGGCCAGAAACTGGACGCTCTCAAGGCCAAGCACGCCCTGTGCGTGATCCACGAGCGGGGCAATGTCGCCCTGGAGGCGCGCTGCGCGGGCGTGAAGAAGACGTTCACCGGCGCGACCGACATTCTCTATGTGGACGGCACCGACATGGACGCCGTGTCCGCGGGGGTCACGGACCGGTTGAAGCAGGACCCCAGCATCGACGAAGTGGTCATGATGGGCGCCCAGTTCGCACTGGCCGCGGTCAAGTCCGTGAAGGCGGAGGGCAGCAAGGCCAAGGTCGCGACCTTCGACCTCAACCAGGACCTGGTCAAGGCCGTGCAGAGCGGCGACATACAGTTCGCTGTCGATCAACAGCCGTATCTGCAGGGCTATCTGGCCGTGGACTCGTTGTGGCTGTACAAGACCAACGGCAACATCAGTGGCGGCGGGGCGGCTCCCGTGCTCACCGGTCCGGCGTTCGTGACGAAGACGAACGTCGGCGCGGTCGCGAAGTTCGCGGCCAACGGAACGCGCTGACCGGACACTTCGTACGAGGATGTAGCGAGGACGACCACGATGTCTCCACGGACAGGTGCCCGGCGCCGCGTCGGTTCCATACGACTTTCCCTGATCCTGCTCGCCCTGGTCCCCAGCGTCACGCTCGCCGCCATGTGGGGCGTGACCACGACCCAGATGTTCGCCGAGGGGCTACGACTGCGCTCGCAGACGGAGTTGAGCAGGTCGACCGGCGCCATGGGTACCGAGGCCGCGCTCGCGCTCCAGCGGGAGCGCAGTCTGTCGGCGGCGTGGATGGCCTCGCCGCACGGTTCCGAGGCCGCGCTCAGGGCACAGCGCGAGCTGACGGACAAGGCGGTGGGCCGCCTCGTGGGCGAGACGAACGCGATCAAGAAGGCGCCCACCCGTATCAGGGACCGGATGTACTCGGTCGTCGCGTCGGTGGACAGCCTGGAGTACTACCGCAGCCAGGTGGACAAGCCCACCGACATCACGCCCCAGCAGGTGCTGGACCAGTACACCTCGATCATCGACGACCAGATCCAGGCCTTCCAGGAGCTGTCCCAGGTCGACGACGGCGACCTCACCTCGCAGGCGGAGCCGCTCGTCTCGCTGGAGCACGGGGCGGAGCTGGTCTCCCAGGAGGACGCGCAGCTGATGCTGGCCTGGCCGTCCGGGCACGTCAACAACGCGGCGTGGGAGCAGTTCGCCGAGCTGGTGCACGCCCGGCGCTGGCTGGTCGAGGACCAGATCACCACCGGGTTCCAGGGCGCCGCCAAGACGAAGATCGAGCACATTCTGCAGAGCGTCGAGTGGAGCACCCTGGAGTCCACGGAGGACGCGGTGCTCACGGCCGGTACGGCGGACAAGGCGGTGCCGGACAACGGCTCGGCCGGCCGGATCGCCCTGCCGGACGAGCAGAAGCAGTGGACCGCGGCGCTGACCGAAGTCGGCGACCAGTACACGGCGTTGATCAGGCAGCAGACGGCCGGACTCCTCGACCGCAGCTCCGACAAGGCGCACAGCCTGCTCGTCACCGCCGCCTCGCTGAGCGCGGGCGGACTCGCCGCCCTGCTGCTGTGCGTCGGCATGTCCTGGCGGATCACCCGCTCCCTGTCCCGGCGGCTGCGCGGCCTGAAGATGGCCACGCTGAGCCTGGCCGAGGACCGGCTGCCGGACGTGGTCGCCCGGTTGAACCGGGGCGAGAAGATCGACGTGGAGTCGGCGACCCCGCCACTGGACTACGGCAACGACGAACTCGGCCAGGTGGCACAGGCGTTCAACACCGCGCAGCGGACGGCCGTGCACACCGCGGTCGAACTCGCCGACACCCGGCGGGGTTTCCAGAAGGTCATCCTCGGCATCGCCCGGCAGAGCCAGAACCTGGTCAACCTCCAGCTCACCAAGCTCGACCAGCTGGAACGCCGGCACGACGACCCCGAGGTGCTGCGCGGCCTGTACGAACTGGACTCCACGGCAAGCCAGTTGCGCCGCTACGAGGAGAACCTCGTCGTCATCAGCGGTGAGCAGCCGCGCCGCAGCTGGACCGAGCCGGTCGCGCTGATCGACATCCTGCGCAGTGCCGTGGGCGAGGTCGCCGAGTACCAGCGGGTGGAGGTGCACACCGAGGAGGAGGTGTGTCTCGCGCCGCCCGCGGTCGCGGACGTGATCCATCTGCTGGCCGAGCTGATCGACAACGCGACGGTGTACTCCCCCGCGCCCAGCCCGGTCGGGGTGCGGGCCGCGATGGTCGCCAAGGGTCTCGTGATCGAGGTCGAGGACCGCGGGCTCGGCATGTCGGAGGAGGACTACGCCTCGCTCAACGAACAGCTCGCGGTGGCCCCGCAGTTCGACGTGGTCGCCCTCGCCGACGACCTGCGGCTGGGCATGTTCGTGATCGCCCGGCTCGCCACCCGGCACGGCATCGCGGTGACGCTGCGCTCCTCGCCGTACGGCGGCACGACCGCGATCGTGCTGATCCCGCACGAGATCGTCGTACCCGAGCCGTTGGAAGAGCCGGCGCCGGGCGCCGCGAAGGGCGCCGACGGCGCGGAGGCAGATCGGA
>NZ_JAWOAI010000587.1:0-5601 GCF_033194735.1 Streptomyces sp. W16 | reverse complement strand
CTCACCACGCGCATCCCCGCGGCGCGCCCCGCCGCGATCCCCGCCCCGGAGTCCTCGAAGACCACACAGTCCGCGGGCGCGACGCCCAGTTCGGCGGCGCCCTTCAGAAAGCCCTCCGGGTCGGGCTTGCTGGCGCCGACCGACTCCGCGGTGATGCGGACCTCCGGCAGTTCCAGCCCGGCCGCACCCATCCGTGCCGTGGACAGCGCGACGTCCGCCGACGTCACCAGCGCGTGCGGCAGCCCCCGCAGCGAGGCCAGGAACTCCGGCGCGCCCGGGATCGGGACGACGCCCTCGACGTCGGCGGTCTCCTCGGCGAGCATGCGGTCGTTCTCGGCGTAGTTCTGCTCCATGGGCCGCCCGGGCAGCAGCAGCGCCATCGACGCGTGCCCCTGCCTGCCGTGCACGACCTTCATGACCTCGTCCGCGTTCAGCCCGTGCCGCTCGGACCAGCGCCGCCAGATCCGCTCGACGACGGCGTGCGAGTCGACGAGGGTGCCGTCCATGTCCAGCAGGAGGGCGCGGGCGGTGAGCACGGTGGTGGCCGTCATCGGCAGGCTCCAAGGAACGGAACGGATGAGGGGGTGCGGGTGGCCCCCGGAGGGACAAGGTGGCCCCGTCCGCCGGTCAGGGTAAACGAACGGGAGCCACTTTGTTTCTCCACGATACAAAACCGGACCGGCATCACGCCACCATCCCCGGAAACAGTTCACTCATCGTTCAGCTCGCGCGCCCGCTCAGCCCACTCAGCCCACTCAGCCCGCCACGGCCTCCCACAGGCTCCACGCCCCCAGCCCGAGCATCAGCACCGCCGCGACCTGCGTGATCAGCTTCAGCGGCACCCGCTTCATCAGCGCCTTTCCGCCGACGATGCCGAGACCGGCGACCGCCCACAGGGCCAGCACCGCGCCGAGACCGACGGAGAACGGGTCGTCGTAGCGGGCCGCGAGGTTGGCCGTCATGATCTGGGTCAGGTCACCGAACTCGGCGACCAGGATGAGCATGAAACCGGCGCCGGAGACCCTCCAGAAGGACTGGTCCTTGGGCCCCCGGACCTCCTCCTCGTCGTCGCCCTTCTTGAAGAGCAGCATCGCGGCCCCGCCCAGGAAGAGCACACCGGTGACGGCGGCCACGAGTTGCTGCGGGAGCAGGGTCAGCACGCTGCCGGCCGCGACCGCCAGCACCACATGCAGCAGGAACGCGGCGGCGACGCCGGCGAAGACGTACGAGGCGCGGTAGCGGGTGCCGAGGACGAGTCCGGCGAGCGCGGTCTTGTCGGGGAGTTCGGCGAGAAAGACGACGCCGAAGACGAGCGCCGTCACGCTGATGCTGATCAAGGTTCCTCAATCGGTCGGGGCCGCCCCACCGAGAGTGTGATTGCTGTCCGCGGACACCTCGGCACGGCAGCGCACACGAAAAACAACTGGTGCACTGCGTTGCCGAAGGTCTCGCTGGCCGATCCATCCACATCAACGCGATGGATCGTCCTCCGGGCGCCGGCTCAGACGAGCTGAGCAGTGTGTCGACGGTCCGGCGAAGAGCTACTCCCCTTCTGCGCCATTCACAGTACGCGAGGAAAAGTTCGACCGTAAACCTTGTCTTGTCATGCCCGCGTCACTAACTTCTTACCAAACGCACACCCAGCCGCAACACGGCACCGCAAGCATTCCTTCGCTCGCACTCCAACACCCCCACACCACAAGGGAGTTCGCATGCCGAAGATCTACGCGCGTCGACGACGGCTCAGCATACTCGCGGCTCTTACCGGACTCATAGCCTTCGCCGGACTCTTCAACGGCCCGACCGCCTCCGCCGCGCTCCCCACGCCGGTCAGCGCCGCCACCGCCCGCACCTACCTCGCCTCGCTCACCGTGGCGACCGAGGTCCGGACCGGCTACGACCGTGACCTGTTCCCCACCTGGATCACGATCAGCGGCACCTGCAACACCCGTGAGTACGTCCTCAAGCGGGACGGTACGAACGTCGTCACCAACTCCGCCTGCACCGCGACCAGCGGCAGCTGGTACTCGGTCTACGACGGCGCCACCTGGACCGCCGCCTCCGACCTCGACATCGACCACCTCGTCCCGCTCGCCGAGGCCTGGGACTCCGGCGCCCGCAACTGGACCACCGCCGCGCGCCAGGGCTTCGCCAACGACATCACCCGGCCGCAGCTGATCGCCGTCACGGACAACGTCAACCAGTCCAAGAGCGACCAGGACCCGGCCGAGTGGATGCCCCCGCTCGCCTCGTACGCCTGCACCTACGTCCGTGCCTGGGTCCAGGTGAAGTACTACTACGACCTCTCGGTCGACACGGCCGAGAAGGCCAAGCTGACCTCGGTCCTCAGCGGCTGCTGATCCTTTTCGGCAGCCCGGGAACCTGGTCACTGACCTCCGTCGTCCGTACCGTACGGGGCGACGGAGGAAGGTGATCAACCGTGGCCGGACTGCGCCTTGGACCACTGCTTCGCTACGCCGACGGCTCGTCCGCGACCGTATGGGTCGAGGCGAGCCGTCCGTGTGCCGCCGAGGTGCGCTGCGCGGACGGCGCCGGCGGTACCGCCCGCACCTTCCAAGTCGCGGGCCACCACTACGCGTTGATACCGGTGGAGGGCCTCACGCCCGGGACCTCGACGCCGTACGACGTCCTCCTGGACGGTATGCGGGTGTGGCCGCTGCCGGACTCGCCGTTCCCGCCCTCCGCGATCCACACCCCTGATGCCGACGGCACGGTCCGGGTCGCGTTCGGTTCCTGCCGGTGGGCCGCGCCGCCCGCCGACGACCACGATCCGGTGGGCCCGGACGCCCTGGACACGCTCGCCTCGCGCATCGCACGCGACCCGAAGGCCGAACGGCCGGACGTACTCCTCCTGTTGGGCGACCAGGTGTACGCCGACGAGGTCTCCGACGCGACCCGCCGCTGGCTGTCGGCCCGCCGCGACCTGAGCGAGCCGCCCGGCGGCGAGGTCGCGGACTACGAGGAGTACACGCGCCTCTATTACGAGTCCTGGCTGGACCCGGAGATCCGCTGGCTGCTCTCCACCGTGCCGTCGTGCATGATCTTCGACGACCACGACGTCATCGACGACTGGAACACCTCCGCCGCCTGGCTCGCCGACATGCGGGCCACCCCGTGGTGGCGCGAGCGGCTGCTGAGCGGGCTGATGTCGTACTGGGTGCACCAGCACCTGGGGAACCTCTCCCCCGCCGAACTGGCCGCCGATCCCCTCTACTTGGCGGTCCGCAGCACCCCGGACGGCACCGACGAACTCCGCGCCTTCGCCTGCCGCGCCGACGCCGACCCCGCCTCCGTCCGCTGGAGCTACCGGCGCGACTTCGGCCGGGTACGGCTGCTGATGGTGGACAGCAGGGCGGCCCGTGTCCTGGACGAGCAGCACCGCGCGATGCTCGACCCCGGCGAGGCCGACTGGCTGCGCACCGAGGCGCTGGCCGATCCCGGTTCCTACGACCATCTCCTCATCGGCACCTCACTGCCCTGGCTGCTGCCGCACCTCATCCACGACGCCGAGTCCTGGGACGCGGCCCTGTGCCGGGGCGAACGGGGCGCCCGCTGGGCCGAGTTCGGCGAGAAGCTGCGCCGGGCGGCCGACCTGGAGCACTGGGCGGCGTTCCCGGACTCCTTCGAGGAGTTGGCGGGGCTGATCGCCGAGGTGGGGTCGGGCGAGGCGGCACCGGCGTCGGTGCTCGTGCTGTCGGGGGACGTGCACCACGCGTACGTGGCGGAGCCCAAGTGGCGGACCGGCGCCCCGACTTCCCGCGTCCTCCAGCTGACCTGCTCGCCCGTCCACAACTCCATCCCCGCCTACATACGGGTCGGTTTCCGCTTCGGCTGGAGTGCCGTGGCCCGTGGTCTGGGCCGCCGCTTCACCCGGCACGGCCGCTGCGCCGGCCCCTCGGTCAAGTGGCGGAAAACAGGCGGGCCTTGGTTCGGCAACCAGCTCATGACCCTTACGCTGCGCGGCCGTTCGGCCCGGCTGCGGCTGGAGCAGGCGCGGGCGGACGGGACGCTGAGGACCGTCGAGGAGTCCCCACTGACATCCCCGTGACCTCGCTGCGGGCATGATGAGGCGGACCGTCCGCTTCCGGTGGGCGGTCCGCTCCATTGCGCCCCACACGCCCGGGAGTCCCCCCTTTGTCTGCAGCGAACGCGTCCGACGACGAACCGGCATCCGTCTCCGTCGCCGTGGTCGGCGCCGGTCCGCGCGGCACCAGCGTCCTGGAACGCCTCTGCGCCTCGGCACCGGAACTCCTCCCGCCCGGCACCCGGCTCACCGTCCACGTCGTCGACCCGGCACCCCCGGGCCCGGGCCGGGTCTGGCGCTCCGCGCAGTCCCCCGAACTGCTGATGAACACCGTGGCCTCCCAGGTGACCCTCTTCACCGACGACAGCGTCGACTGCTCCGGCCCGATCCGCCCCGGCCCGAGCCTGCACGAGTGGGCGCCCGCCGAACTCGGCCCCGACGACTACCCCACCCGCGCCCACTACGGCCGCTATCTGGAGTGGGTGTTCGCCCGCACGGCCCGCGAGGCGCCGGACTCCGTCGAGGTCGCGACACACCGGGCGAGCGCGCTACGGCTCGACGACACACCCGACGGCCACCAGTCCCTCACCCTGGACAACGGCCGTACCCTGTCCGCCCTTTCGGCGGTGGTCCTGGCCCAGGGCCACCTCCCGACGGTCGGCGACACCGCCCAACGGCGCCTCGCCGCCTACGCCTGCCGGCACGGCCTGCGCCACATTCCGCCCGCCAACCCGGCCGACGCCGACCTGTCCGCCGTACGGCCCGGCGAACCAGTGCTGTTGCGCGGCCTCGGCCTCAACTTCTTCGACCACACAGCCCTGTTGACGACGGGCCGGGGCGGCCGTTTCGTCCGCGCGGAGGACGGCTCTCTCCGCTATCTGCCCTCCGGCAACGAGCCCCGCCTGTACGCCGGTTCACGCCGCGGCATCCCGTACCAGGCCCGCGGCGACAACGCGAAGGGCCCGCACGGCCGCCACACCCCCCTCGTCCTCACCCCGGAGGCGACAGCCGCCTTCCGCAAACGCGCCGACTCAGGCGAGGCCCCCGAATTCCTCACCGAGATATGGCCGTTGGTGGCGAAGGAGGTGGAGACGGTCTACTACGCCACTCTGCTGCGGACGCTACGGCCGTCCCCGCACCCGGAGTTCACCGGGCGCTTCCTCGGCGTCCCGCACCACGATCCCCAAGAGGCCCTGATACTCGACGAGTTCGGGATCCCGGCCGCCGAGCGCTGGAGCTGGGACCGGCTGTCCCGCCCGTATGCGGAACCCGATCTCGCGCACCCCACCGCCTGGCGGCACTGGCTGCTGTCGTATCTGCGCGAGGACGCCGGGCAGGCCGCGCTCGGCAATGTGGACGGCCCGCTCAAGGCCGCCCTGGACGTGCTGCGGGATCTGCGCAACGAACTCCGGCTGGTCGTCGACCACCGCGGCCTCACGGGCGACTCGCGCCGCGACCACCTGGACCGCTGGTACACCCCGCTCAACGCGTTCCTGTCCATCGGCCCGCCCCGGCGCCGTATCGAGGAGCTGGCCGCGCTGGTGGCGGCGGGCGCG
>NZ_JAWOAI010000586.1:0-5616 GCF_033194735.1 Streptomyces sp. W16 | reverse complement strand
CCCGCGGCGTCGTGCCGTGCGCAAGGCGACCGCGCCCACCGCGTCCGAGGAGGCGGCCGTCGTGGTCGTACCGTCGACGGTGGTGGACGAGGCGCCGGCCGAGGTCGAGGCTCCGGCCAAGAAGACGGCCGCTCGCAAGGCGGCCAAGAAGGCCCCGGCGAAGAAGGCGGTCGCCAAGAAGGCGGCGGCCACCAAGACCGCGGCCAAGAAGACGGCCGCGAAGAAGACGACGGCCAAGAAGGCCGCCAAGACCACGTCGAAGAAGACCGCGGCGGCGGAGCAGACGAGCCCGTCCTCCGTCACCGCCTCCACCGACGAGGGCTGAACCCCGGGTGGGTGCGGCCGGTCCATGTGACCGGTCGCACTCCCCACCGGGCCCGGTTTGACCCGTTCGGCTGCGGCCCCGTAACCTTGACTGTCGGCGTGTCCACTGGTGACACGCCACATCCCCGTAAACCTCTTCCTCCCGGGCGTGTTCCGCCGGGAGAGGCCGTCTGCTCCGCAGGGCGGCTGGACTGCGGGGGTGCCGTCCCTGAGCTAGAGAGTGAGATCAGCGTGTACGCCATCGTGCGCAGCGGTGGTCGCCAGCACAAGGTTGCTGTCGGCGACATCGTTGAGGTTGACAAGATTTCCACTGCCAAGGTTGGCGACACGGTCGAGCTCTCGACCCTGCTCGTTGTCGACGGCGACGCTGTGACCAGCGACCCGTGGGTGCTGGCCGGCATCAAGGTCCAGGCCGAGATCGTGGACCACCACAAGGGCGTCAAGATCGACATCCTTCGGTACAAGAACAAGACCGGTTACCGCCGTCGTCAGGGCCACCGCCAGCAGTACACGGCGATCAAGGTCACTGAGATCCCCGCGGCTGCGAAGTAAGGGACTGAGGAGAGATGGCACACAAGAAGGGCGCATCGTCCACCCGGAACGGTCGCGACTCCAATGCCCAGCGGCTCGGCGTGAAGCGCTTCGGCGGTCAGGTCGTCAACGCTGGTGAGATCCTGGTCCGCCAGCGCGGCACCCACTTCCACCCCGGTTCGGGCGTCGGCCGTGGCGGCGACGACACGCTGTTCGCGCTGAACGCCGGTGCGGTGGAGTTCGGTACCCACCGTGGCCGCAAGGTCGTGAACATCGTTCCGGTCGCCTGACATATCAGGTAGCTGATTCGGGCAACTGATCGGAAGCTTTCGCGAGGCGGACCTCACTTCCCTTCCGGGAAGCGGGTCCGCCTTTCGCGTGTTGACGTAGAGACATAGCTGAACCAAGAGACATAGCTGTACGTAACTGGAGGCACATCCCATGACCACCTTCGTGGACCGCGTCGAGCTGCATGTCGCCGCGGGTAACGGAGGCCACGGCTGTGCCTCCGTCCACCGTGAGAAGTTCAAGCCGCTCGGCGGCCCGGACGGCGGCAACGGCGGAAGGGGTGGGGATGTCATCCTCATCGTCGACCAGTCCGTGACCACGCTGCTCGACTACCACCACTCCCCGCACCGCAAGGCCACCAACGGCAAGCCCGGCGAGGGCGGTAACCGCTCCGGCAAGGACGGCCAGGACCTGATCCTGCCGGTGCCGGACGGCACGGTCGTGCAGGACGGCGCGGGCAACGTCCTCGCCGACCTGGTCGGCCACGGCACCTCGTACATCGCCGCGCAGGGCGGCCGGGGCGGTCTCGGCAACGCGGCCCTGTCCTCGGCCCGCCGCAAGGCCCCCGGCTTCGCGCTGCTCGGTGTTCCCGGTGACCTCCAGGACATCGTGCTGGAGCTGAAGACGGTCGCCGACGTGGCTCTCGTGGGCTACCCGAGCGCCGGCAAGTCCTCGCTGATCTCCGTGCTCAGCGCGGCCAAGCCGAAGATCGCCGACTACCCGTTCACGACCCTGGTCCCGAACCTCGGTGTGGTGACGGCCGGCGAGACCGTCTACACGATCGCCGACGTCCCCGGACTCATCCCCGGCGCCAGCCAGGGCAAGGGCCTCGGCCTGGAGTTCCTGCGCCACGTCGAGCGGTGCAGCGTCCTCGTGCACGTCCTGGACACCGCGACGCTGGAGTCCGAGCGCGATCCGGTCTCCGACCTCGACATGATCGAGGAGGAGCTGAAGCAGTACGGCGGGCTCGGCAACCGGCCGCGCATGGTCGTCCTGAACAAGATCGACGTACCGGACGGCAAGGACCTGGCCGAGATGGTGCGCCCCGACCTGGAGGCGCGCGGCTACCGCGTCTTCGAGGTGTCGGCCGTCGCCCACACGGGACTGCGTGAACTGTCCTTCGCCATCGCGGAGTTCGTCGCCGAGTCGCGTGCCGCGAAGCCGAAGGAGGAGGCGACCCGGATCGTCATCCGCCCGAAGGCGGTCGACGACAGCGGCTTCACCGTCGTACAGGAGGAGGACGGCCTCTTCCGCGTGCGCGGCGAGAAGCCCGAACGCTGGGTGCGCCAGACCGACTTCAGCAACGACGAGGCCGTCGGCTATCTCGCCGACCGGCTCAACCGCCTCGGTGTGGAGGCGTCGTTGATGAAGGCGGGCGCCCGCTCCGGTGACGGCGTCGCGATCGGCCCCGAGGACAACGCGGTCGTCTTCGACTGGGAGCCGACCGTCATGGCCGGTGCGGAGATGCTGGGCCGGCGTGGCGAGGACCACCGGCTCGACGAGCCGCGGCCCGCGACGCAGCGACGCCGGGACAAGCAGGCCGAGCGGGACGAGGCGACGCAGGAGTTCGAGGAGTTCAAGCCCTTCTGAGCGGACGGGCGCGGCGCGCTGATCGTCCGTCAGGGGTGAAGATCGTTTTCCCGGCGTAACCGAAACTGGCTGAGACCCGTTGCTCTCGAAGCAACGGGTCTCTTGCTGTGTGCTCATTTGTCATGGACGCGATACTTACTGTTCAACAGGCGGGACTCCGCGCACTGTGAGCTTCCAAGTGACCCAAGAGGCCAACGTCGCAAGGGAGTTCACGATGACCGGAGCCGTATCACCCGATCGACGACGTTTTCTCGCGGCCGGCGCGGCGGTGCTCGGGGCCGCCGCCTCCGCGCAGTTGTGGCTGCCGACCTCCGCCCGGGCAGCCGAAACCCCGCTGCCCGACGGTGTGTTCAGCCTCGGCATCTCCTCCGGCGACCCGCTGCCCGACGGCATCGTGCTGTGGACGCGCCTCGCCCCGGACCCGCTGCACGGCGGCGGAATGCCCGATCAAGTGGTCCCCGTGGAGTGGGAGATCGCGGAGGACGCCCGTTTCAGAAAGAGCGTGCGCCGCGGAATCGCGCCCGCCCGGCCCGAGTACGGGCACAGCGTTCACGTGGATGTACGGGGACTGCGCCCGGGCCGTGACTACTGGTACCGCTTCCGCGCCGGCGGCCAGCTCTCCGCCACCGGCCGCACCCGCACCGCGCCGCACCCGGACAGCTCCCGCGGCCGGCTGCGCGTCGCGCTCGCCTCCTGCCAGAACTGGCAGAACGGCTACTTCACGCCGTACGCCGACATGCTGTCCCAGGACCCCGACTTCGTGCTCTTCGTCGGCGACTACATCTACGAGTCGGCGCCGTCGAACGCGGGGCCGCGCCGGCACGAGGGGACGGGGGAGCCGTACAGCCTGGTCCAGTACCGCAACCGGTACGCGCAGTACCGCAGCGACCCGGACCTGCTGGCGATGCACGCCAACACCCCCTGGGTGGTGACCTTCGACGACCACGAGGTGGACAACGACTGGGCGGGGGAGGTCCCGCAGGACCCCGCCCAGCAGTCGCACGACGCGTTCGTGGCGCGGCTGACGGCGGCCTTCCAGGCGTACTACGAGCACATGCCGGTGCGTGCGAGCGCCGTGCCGAACGGGCCGCACATCCAGATGTACCGGCGCCTGGAGTTCGGCCGCCTGATGCGGCTCAACGTCCTGGACACCCGGCAGTTCCGCAGCGACCAGACGACCACGCAGGCCGGCGCCGAGGACCCGTCGATGACGATGATGGGCGCCGAGCAGAAGGCGTGGCTGCTGAAGGGGCTGCGTCACTCGCCCGCCCGCTGGAACGTCGTCGCCTCACAGATCATGATGGCCGAGACGGACATCCTGCTCGGCGCGGGCAAGCAGTGGTTCTACGACGCCTGGGACGGCTACCAGGTCGAACGCAACGCCCTGCTGCGGGACTTCAAGAGCGTCCGCAACCCGGTGGTGCTCAGCGGCGACCGGCATCTCACGATGATCAGCGACCTCAAGGAGGACTTCGCCGATCCCGACTCCGATGTCGTCGGCGCCGAGTTCGTCGGTACGTCCATCTCCAGCAACGGCGACCAGGACCAGGCCGCCTTCCATGCCCAGTGGGACCCGCTGATGGCGGACAACCCGCACTGGAAGGTGATCGACGCCCACCGCGGCTACCACCTGTTCGACATCCGGCGGGACGGCATCGACGCGAAGGTGCGGGTTGTGGACACCGTCGTGAAGCCCACGGCCACGCCGAGTACGTACGCCTCACTCCGGGTGGAAGCGGGCGATCCCGGCGTCAGCGTGGTCTGAGTTTCATGAAGCCTGTGTGACCGGAGCCTGGGACTCATCTGTGTCCCAGGCTCCTCTCAGGTCAAACTCAGGAACAACTCTTACCTTCCATTAACCATGGAGACGGACTGTATTAAGAAAGCGCTGCCTGTCGGGACCCGGCTGCTGCACATCGGCCCGCACAAGACCGGGACCACCGCCATCCAGGGCGCGCTGTTCGCCGCGAAGGACACGATGCCCGAGCACGGCGTCGACTTCCCCGCGCACAGCAGACACCCGATGGAAGCGGCCCTCGCCGCCTGCGCCCGGCCCGCGATGATGGGTGACACCGCGCCCACCGACAAGCACTGGACGCGCCTCCTCGACGCCGTGCACGCCACCGGCGACCGCACCTCGGTGATCAGCAGCGAGTTCTTCGCCGACGCCGAGGACGACGAGACGATCGCCCGGATCGTGGAGCAGCTCGGCGGCGAGCGCGTGCACATCCTGATCACCCTTCGCCCGCTGGCGAAGATCATGCCCTCGCAGTGGCAGCAGTACGTGCAGAACGGCCTGCGCATGGGCTACGACAACTGGCTGGAGCACATGCTCCGCAAGGCGCCCTACGAGCAGCCCAACCCCAGTTTCTGGCGCAGGCACCGGCACGACCGGCTGGTGGAGCGGTGGACCCGGGCCGTGGGCCCCGAGCGGGTCACCGTCGTCGTGGTCGACGACAGTGACCGGGACGGACTGCTGCGCACCTTCGAGGCGCTGCTCGGGCTGCCCGCGAATCTGCTGCGGCCGGTTCCGGACGCCGCCAACCGCTCTCTTACCCTCGCCGAGACCGAAATGCTGCGAAAGCTCAATGTGGAATTCCGCGGCAATGGGCTCCCCGACGAGCTGTATTCCAAGCTCGTACGCAACGGCGCGGTCATGCATATGAAGAATTCGTGCAGCCCGACCCCGCAGGACGTGAAGATCACGACACCCCGGTGGGCCGTCGAGGCGGCGGGCGCGATCGGCGCCGAGATGGCCGACACCATCGCCGCCACGGGTGTACGGATCGTCGGCGACACCGCGCTGCTGTCGGCCGTACCGGAGGCGTCGGAGAAGGTGCCCGCGGCGCCGCGGATCGCGCCCGAGGTGGCCGCGCAGGCCCT
>NZ_JAWOAI010000585.1:0-5620 GCF_033194735.1 Streptomyces sp. W16 | reverse complement strand
GGCCGCGCGCTGGCCCAGCGGCTCGCCCGGGACGAGCGCGCGGAGGCCGCCCGGCTGTACGGCCGGATCGCCGCCGCGCACACCTACGCGGGCCGCTACGGCGAGGCGCTGAGGAACTGGCGGGCGGCCGTCGCCGGGTACCGCAAGAACGGCGATGTGCCCGCCCAGGCACGGGCGTTGAGCGAGCTGGCGCGGGTCCAGGAGTACGCGGGCCGCCCCGAGGAGTCACTGCTCACCTGCCACGAGGCCGTCGAGTGGGCGCGCCGCGCGGAGGACGTACGACTGCAGGCGGCGCTGCAGCTGCGGCTGGCCGACACCCTCGACCGGCTCGGCGACCCGGCGTCCGCCGCGCTGCACCGCGGGACGGCCGAACGGATGCTCGGCGAGGAGCTCCAGGAGGGCGATCCCGCCCCCGAATCCCTGGAACATGACGCTAACGCCTGCGAAATCCGTAGTACATCCGCTGAAGATTGATGCATTGAAAGGCTAGACACCGAGAACGCCTTCATTAAACTGGCTCTGCCGCACCTTCTCCTGCGGTCTCCCGGTGCGCTCACGCATGTCCGGGTATGAGATGTATTGCCCCACACCCTCTGAGCCAAGGACCGTGATCGACGTGAAGGTCGGCATCCCCCGCGAGGTCAAGAACAACGAGTTCCGGGTGGCCATCACCCCCGCCGGCGTGCACGAGCTGGTGCGCCACGGCCACCAGGTCTTCATCGAGCACGACGCCGGCGTCGGCTCCTCGATCACGGACGACGAGTACGTCTCCGCAGGCGCGCAGATCCTCGCCACCGCCGACGAGGTCTGGGCCGGCACCGACCTGCTGCTCAAGGTCAAGGAGCCCATCGCCGAGGAGTACCACCGCCTCCGCAAGGACCAGACGCTCTTCACCTACCTGCACCTGGCCGCCTCCAAGGAGTGCACCGACGCGCTCGTCGAGTCCGGCACCACGGCGATCGCCTACGAGACCGTCGAGCTGCCCGGCCGCGCCCTCCCGCTGCTCGCCCCGATGTCCGAGGTCGCGGGCCGGCTGGCCCCGCAGGTCGGCGCCTACCACCTGATGCGCTCGGTCGGCGGCCGTGGCGTGCTCCCCGGTGGTGTCCCCGGCACGCAGCCCGCGCGGGCCGTCGTCATCGGCGGCGGTGTCTCCGGCTGGAACGCCACGCAGATCGCCGTCGGCATGGGCTTCCACGTCACGCTGCTCGACCGCGACATCAACAAGCTCCGCGAGGCCGACAAGGTCTTCGGCACCAAGGTCCGGGCGATCATGTCCAACTCCTTCGAGCTGGAGAAGGCCGTCCTGGACGCCGACCTCGTCATCGGCGCGGTGCTCATCCCGGGCGCCAAGGCCCCGAAGCTCGTCACCAACGAACTCGTGTCGCGGATGAAGCCCGGAAGTGTGCTTGTCGACATCGCGATCGACCAGGGCGGCTGCTTCGAGGACTCGCGTCCGACGACTCACGCCGAGCCGACCTTCCCGGTCCACAACTCGGTCTTCTACTGCGTCGCCAACATGCCCGGCGCGGTGCCGAACACGTCCACCTACGCGCTCACCAACGCCACGCTCCCGTACATCGTGGAGCTCGCCAACCGCGGCTGGGTCGAGGCGCTGCGACGTGATCCTGCTCTCGCCAAGGGCCTCAACACCCATGACGGCAAGGTGATTTACCGCGAGGTCGCCGAAGCGCACGGACTGGAGCACGTCGAGCTGGAGAGCCTGCTCGGCTGACTCTGTCGACTAAGTCACCGTTCAGCAAAAGGCGATACGTCAACACAGGTCGTCAACACCGCGCGCCCGGCCGGACCTTGCTCGACAGGTCCGGCCGGAAGTGTGTGTATGGTCACTTTGCGGCACTCGGTCAACTCGCGCCGAACGTAACCCTTGAACCGATTCGTGCACCGGTGAAACCTGCCGTGCGACTGCCGTACGCCCTTGACAGAGGGATGTTTCATTGCCGACACATCGGGCCGGGTCCGGCGGATTGTGTTGCTGCGAACACCCGACACGCCATAGAGTCGCCGAACGTCGGCATGGTGCCACGCTGACCTATCGAGAAATTCCCTGGTCACCAAGGAGGTAAGACGACTTGTGAATGAGTCGACATTTTCTCCCGGGGGTGGTCAACCAGGAATGCCTGCAAAGGGCCAGGAGCCCGCGGGGTTCGAGGCTGTCGGCTCCGTCGCGGTGCGTACCTTCGCAGCCCACCGGGGTCACCACAAGCCAGGGGTGACCCAGCCAGCACACCAGAGCATGGATGGCCATCACGTGAACGCCATGGCCGGCGACGGAAGGGGCGCGCCCCACAACCAGTTCGCCGACTTCGACGAACTGCCCGACGGGCACTTCTACGACCCCGACGCCGAGTACGAGCCCGATCCCGAGTACGCGGCCACACTCGCGCCCGACGCCGCCCGCCAGCGCCGAGAGCGCGTGGGCCCGACCGGACGCCCGCTGCCCTACTTCCCGATCCCGGGTCCGCTGACCAGTCACGGCCCCGCGACGATCGTCGCGATGTGCAACCAGAAGGGCGGCGTCGGCAAGACGACGTCGACCATCAACCTGGGTGCCGCGCTCGCGGAGTACGGCCGACGCGTACTGCTCGTCGACTTCGACCCGCAGGGCGCGCTGTCGGTCGGACTCGGCGTCAATCCCATGGAGTTGGACCTCACCGTCTACAACCTGCTCATGGAGCGGGGCATGTCGGCCGACGAGGTACTGCTCAAGACGGCTGTCCCGAACATGGACTTGCTGCCCAGCAACATCGACTTGTCCGCCGCCGAAGTGCAGTTGGTGAGCGAGGTCGCGCGCGAGTCCACCCTGCAGCGGGCGTTGAAGCCGCTGATGGCCGACTACGACTACATCGTGATCGACTGTCAGCCCTCCCTCGGCCTGCTCACCGTGAACGCCCTGACGGCGGCTCACAAGGTGATCGTGCCGCTGGAGTGCGAGTTCTTCGCGCTGCGTGGTGTCGCCCTGCTGACGGAGACGATCGAGAAGGTCCAGGAGCGCCTCAACCCCGAGTTGGAGCTCGACGGGATCCTCGCCACGATGTACGACTCCCGCACCGTGCACAGCCGTGAGGTGCTCGCCCGCGTGGTCGAGGCGTTCGACGAGCACGTCTACCACACGGTCATCGGGCGCACGGTGCGCTTCCCGGAGACCACGGTCGCCGGTGAGCCGATCACCACGTACGCCTCCAACTCCGTCGGTGCCGCCGCCTATCGCCAGCTCGCCAGGGAGGTGCTCGCCCGGTGTCACGCCGAGTGAGTCTGCCGGGGGCCGACGAACTGTTCCGTACGACAGGGGGGATGGCGCTCCAGGCGTCCACCCCCAGGCGCCAGTCCAACGGCGAGGTACGGGTGCCGGCTCCGGCGGGGGAGAGCGACGGTGCCGCCGCCGGGGAGGACGCCCCGCAGTCCGTACCCGCACAGGGCGGTGACGGCGAGGGCGCGGAGCATGTCGCGGCCGACGCGGACGCGGGCGAGTCCCGCAGCCGGGCCGTGGACGGCTCCGTACGACGTCAGGAGGCGCAGGAAGGTTCTGCCGCCGGGCAGTCCCGCAAGCGCGGCCGACAGCCCGCCCAGCGGCGTCCCAGCGGGCGGGAGCGGCACGACGAGAAAATCACCGTGTATGTCTCCGCCGAGGAGCTGATGGACCTGGAGCACGCCCGTCTGGTGCTCCGGGGTGAGCACGGCCTCGCGATCGACCGCGGGCGGATCGTGCGCGAGGCGGTCGCCGTCGTCCTGGCCGATCTGGAGTCCCGAGGGGACGCGAGCATTCTCGTCCGCCGGCTTCGCGGGCGGTAGCGGTAGCCTGCGGGGGCCATGACCTCGAACGACGCTCCCGCCGCCGGCGCACCCGCCGGACGTCGGCGTGCGCTGGGCAAAGGACCGGGTACGGCTCCCGAGCCGGAGCCCGAGATCGTCGTAGAAGAGCCTGAGACGCCTGCTGGAGAGCCTGCGGCGTCTGTTGCGGAAGCCGCGCCCGAAGAACCCGACGACGGGGTCTTCAAGGTGCGGCTCGCCAATTTCGAGGGGCCCTTCGATCTGCTGCTTCAGTTGATCTCGAAGCACAAGCTCGATGTCACCGAGGTGGCGCTGTCCAAAGTCACCGACGAGTTCATGGTGCACATCAGGGCGATGGGCCCTGACTGGGACCTGGACCAGACGACCGAGTTCCTCGTCGTCGCGGCGACCCTGCTGGATCTGAAGGCGGCCCGGCTGCTGCCCGCCGCCGAGGTCGAGGACGAGGCCGACCTGGCGTTGCTGGAGGCCCGGGACCTGCTGTTCGCGCGGCTGCTGCAGTACCGCGCGTACAAGCAGATCGCCGAGATCTTCAACCGGCGCCTCGACGAAGAAGCCCGGCGCTACCCCCGTACCGTCGGACTCGAACCGCACCACGCCGAGCTGCTGCCCGAGGTGGTCATCAGGATCGGCCCGGAGGGCTTCGCCAGGCTCGCCGTGAAGGCGATGCAGCCCAGGCCCAAGCCGCAGGTCTACATCGACCACATCCACGCGCCGCTCGTCAGCGTGCAGGAGCAGGCCGGGATCGTGGTCGCGCGGCTGCGGGAGCTCGGCGAGGCCAGCTTCAGCGTGCTCGTCGACGACACCGACGACACCCTGACCGTCGTGGCGAGGTTCCTGGCGCTGCTGGAGCTGTACCGGGAGAAGGCCGTAGCCCTCGACCAGGAGACCGCGCTCGGCGATCTGATCGTGCGCTGGACCGGTGGGGAGGGGGAGGCCGAGCCCGTCGTCACGGACGAGTTCGACCGGCCGCCCGAGGTGCCCAAGGAGACCAAGGAGGAGTCGGCGTGAGCGAGGAGACCACGGGAGTACCGGCGAGCCCGTCCGGCGTCGCGGAACTCGACCTCAAGCCCGCCCTGGAGGCCGTCCTGATGGTCGTGGACGAGCCCGCGACCGTGGAACACCTCGCGAAAATACTCCAGCGGCCCAAACGGCGGATCGCGGACGCGTTGCGCGAGCTGGCCGACGAGTACACCGTCCAGGGGCGCGGTTTCGAGCTGCGGCTGATCGCGGGCGGGTGGCGTTTCTACTCCCGGCCGGAGTACGCGCCGGCCGTCGAGGGCTTCGTCCTGGACGGGCAGCAGGCCCGGCTCACGCAGGCGGCGCTGGAGACCCTGGCGGTCGTCGCGTACCGCCAGCCGGTCAGCCGTAGCAGGGTCTCGATGGTCCGCGGAGTCAACTGCGACGGTGTGATGCGCACCCTGTTGCAGCGGGGTCTGGTCGGGGAGGCGGGCACGGAACCCGAAACAGGTGCGATCCTGTACGTGACGACGAACTACTTTCTGGAGCGGATGGGCCTGCGAGGCCTGGACGAGCTCCCGGAGCTCGCGCCCTTCCTCCCTGAGGCTGAGGCGATCGAGGCGGAGACGCTGGAAGGGGTCCCGTCGTTCGATCCGGATGCACCGGATGCAGATGCAGACGAAACGACGACGACGGAACTTTGATGCGAAGCAGTGGCAGTGGCAGCAGTGGTGGCGGCGGTAGGAGCGGCGGGCGCGGCAACCCCCGCGGGACCGGCGGGGGCGGTAATCCCCGGGGTTCCGGTGGGGGCGGCGGCGGCCGTGGTTCCGGCGCGGGCAACTCCCGGGGCGCC
>NZ_JAWOAI010000584.1:0-5642 GCF_033194735.1 Streptomyces sp. W16 | reverse complement strand
CGCTTCTTTGTCAGTGTCGGGCTTCCACGGCCCGAGTAAAGGGCGCTCCCTGCGGTCGCGTCGCCTGCGGCGATTCCGCTGCGCTCCACCCTTGACTCGGTCCGCTCCAGCCCGTTTGAGAAGCGAGTGGCCCAACGCCCACTTCCCGACATACGCAAGCGCCATACCGGGACGCCGAGTTGAGCCACAGAGGTCGCCACCCCCGACATCACCCCAGAGATTTACCGAGCTCACGTACAACCCTTACGCACCACCAGGGGTCTCCTGATCGCCAACCACCCGTGAAGCCAGGGACAACTCCCGGCAAACACGGACGGTACGCACCCCATCGACATCTCATCGACGCGGATGCCCGCCACGCATCCCCCGCATGCCGCAGGAGAACCCCGCATGCACCAGAAGCACCACCTTCGACTCGCCCTCGCGACGGCCGCCGCGGCCACGCTGACGGGCGGTCTGCTCACCCTCTCGGTGACGACAGCGACAGCCGCCGACTCTTTCAAAATCGCGAAGGCCGACTTCAACGGCGACGGAATCGGTGACGTCGTCGCCTCCGCACCCGGCGCCTACGTCACCGGCAAGGCAAACGCCGGCCAGGTCGTAGTCCTGTACGGCACCGCCACCGGAGTGTCGTCCACGAAGCGTTCGACGCTGAGCCAGAACTCCGGCAACGTGCCCGGTACCGCCGAGAAGGGCGACTACTTCGGCGACGCCACGGCATACGCCGACTTCAACGGCGACGGATACGACGACCTCGCCGTGGCCTCGCCGTACGAGAAGGTCGGCACCGACACCGACGGCGGCGCCCTCGCGATCCTGTGGGGCTCGAAGAACGGCCTCACCGGCAAGAGCAGCGACGTACCCGACCCGGCCGTGTCCGGGCACGACAACTGGGGCCAGACCCTGGCCGCCGGCGACTTCGACGGTGACGGCAAGGCCGATCTGGCGGTGGGCAGTTCGGCCGCGACGATCTACGTCTACAAGGGCGGCTTCAGCAGCTCCACCGGCAAGCCCGGCGGCCGTTACACGATCAAGCCGCCGATCCACTCCGGCACGACCGGTTTCCCGTACGGCCCGGCGCACCTCACGGCCGGTGACGTCAACGGCGACGGCCGCACCGACCTCGTGGTCGACGGCTACGAGACGCAGACCGGCAACGGCTGGAACACCAATTACTACGTGCCCGGCACCGCGAGCGGCCTGAGTGTCTCCGCAGTGCAGACCCTGAAGCCCGGCATCGTCACCGGCATCGGTGACATCAACGGTGACGGTTACGGCGACATCGTCAGCGGCGCCGGCTGGGACGTCACGACGAGCGACGGTACGACCGTCCCGGACTCGGCGAACGGCGGCAAGGTGAACATCACCTACGGTTCCGCGTCCGGCCCCGCCTCCACCACCGGCATCACCCAGAACTCCGGGAACATACCCGGCAGTTCGGAGAAGGGCGACGCCTTCGGCTGGGACCTGGACCTTGGTGACGTCAACGGCGACGGCTACCAGGACGTCGTGGTCTCCGCCCCGAACGAGGACCTCGGCGCCAACACCAACACCGGCATGGTCACGGTCATCTACGGCTCCGCGACCGGCGCGAACACCACCACCGGCGTCCAGTCCTTCGCCCAGAGCACGGCCGGCGTCCCCGGCGACGACGAGAAGAGCGACCTCTTCGGCGCCGACGTCAAGCTCGACGACGTCAACGGCGACGGCAAGGCGGACCTGATCGTGGGCTCGTACGAGAACAGCGCCGACGGCGCGGTGACCTACCTGCCCTCCAACGGCACGAAGATCGTCACGACCGGCTCCCGTGCCGTCTCCGCGGGCGCCGCGGGCGTCTCGACCGCAGGTACCCCGCAGTTCGGCGCACTGTTCGCCGACTGACACCCCCTTCTCCCCACGGGCCCGTGACCGCCGGTCACGGGCCCACACCCTTCTCCTCCCCGGAGTCAACTCCCTTGCGCAAGCGCACCCTTCTGCTCGCCGCGACCCTCACCACCGGCCTGCTCACCGCCCTCCCGGTCACCACCGCCTCCGCCGCGCCCTCCGGCCTGGTCGGCGACTTCAACGGCGACGGATACCGGGACTTCGCCGCCCCGGCCTCCAATGCCACGGTCGGCGGCGAGGAGGCGGCGGGCGCGGTCGGTATCGCGTACGGCTCGTCGAGCGGTATCGGCCGCAGGACCTCCGTCAGCCAGAACACCTCGGGCGTCCCCGGCGGCGCCGAGATCTACGACTACTTCGGCGACGCGGCGGCCGTCGGCGACCTCAACAACGACGGCTACAGCGACCTGGCGATCGGCACGCCGTACGAGCAGGTCGGCAGTGACGTGGCCGGCGGCACCGTCGTCATCGTCTGGGGTTCGTCGACGGGTCTGAAGGGCGCGACGACCGTGTCGGACCCGGCGCCGGCCAAGCACGACCGCTGGGGTCAGGCCCTGGCCGTTGGCGACTTCACCGGCGACGGCAAGGCCGACCTCGCGGTCGGCGCGACCGGCACCACCCAGTGGATCATCAAGGGCGGCTTCACCAAGGCCGGTTCGACCGGCGCGAAGCTCACCTACACCACAGCCTGGACCGGCAGCGCGGGCGTACTCCGCCTCACGGCGGGCAAGGTCAACAAGGACACGAAGGCCGACCTGGTCCTCGGCGGCCACACCAAGATCGCCTCGGAAACCGTGCTGGACCACAACTACCTCTACTTCGGCACGACTTCGGCCCCGTCGAAGAAGACGGAGCTCCCCTACGGCCGGCAACTGGCCGTGGGCGACGTGAACAAGGACGGCTACGGCGACATCGTCACCGGCGAGACGGAAACGGCGACCGGCGGCGACCTGGAGGCCCCGGGCGCGGCGGTCATCTCGTACGGCACGTCATCGGGAGTGGGCACCAAGGCGAGCCTGACCGGCTCCGGCCGCCCGTCCCTCGGCGACATCAACGGCGACGGCTACCCCGACCTGGCCCTCGGCTACCCCGAGGAGTCCAGCATCACCACCGTCAACGGCGCGGTCCTCGTCCACTACGGCAGCGCCACCGGCCTCACGGCTCCCGTGACCCTCACCCAGGACACCGCCGGTGTCCCCGGCGCCGCCGAGTACAACGACTTCTTCGGTACGTCCGTCCTGCTCACCGACGTGACGGGCGACGGCAGGGCGGACCTCGTCGTCGGCGCGGACGGCGAGAACTCCGGCGACGGCCTGATCACCTTCCTCAAGGGCGCCACCACCGGCATCACCACATCCGGCGCCACGTCCTACGGCCCGAGCGGCTTCGCCATCTCCACCGCCGGCTCCCCGACCCTGGGCACGACGCTGGTCGGCTGACGACTCCTGAGAGTC
Source organism: Streptomyces sp. W16 (assembly GCF_033194735.1). Classification (NCBI taxonomy): domain Bacteria; kingdom Bacillati; phylum Actinomycetota; class Actinomycetes; order Kitasatosporales; family Streptomycetaceae; genus Streptomyces; species Streptomyces sp. W16. The sequence goes on along the minus strand of NZ_JAWOAI010000584.1, from coordinate 2,307 downwards.
CCCTAAGGGGTCTTAGGGGTCCCTTAGGGGATGTCACAGCTCGGCAGCAAAGCCCCACCCGAAACCCCCGGCCCGGCCCGTGACTCTGCGGAACCAGGTACGTTCGATGACGTGGCTGGATTCAGGATCGGACGCGGCGGCCGGGACGGCCGGGCCCCGCAAGCGCGCCCTCAACAACCTCCGTACGGGCAGCAGGCTCCCCCGGCACCGCAGGGAGCGCCGCAGAGACAGCCGTACGGCTACCCTGCGGCGCCGCAGCCGTACCCGCAGCAGCAACCTCAGCAGCAGTACGGAAATCCCGCAGGTGGCGGCGGCCGGCAGTGGTCCCAGGGGAACGGCGGCAACGGCGACGAGCCGGAGTACTTCGGCGACGGCGCGGGGTACGGCCAGGGTGCCCACCCCGGCACCCCGGACCCGTACGCGGCGAACAACCCGGGCAACACCCAGGCGTTCTCCGTAGGTGAGGACCCGTACACCCAGGGCGGTACGTACCGCGCGGGCTCGGCACAGGCCCCCACGGGCCCGGTGGGCCCCCGCCTGCACTGGAAGGACCTGCTGAGAGGCATCGTCCTCACCCCCCAGCAGACGTTCTTGCAGATGCGGGACTACACGATGTGGGGCCCAGCCCTGATCGTGACGTTCCTCTACGGCCTGCTTGCGGTCTTCGGCTTCGACGGCGCCCGCGCGGACGCGATAAACGCCACGCTGGCGAACGCGGTCCCGATCGTCCTGATCACGGCCGTGGCGATGGTGCTGTCGTCCTTCGTCCTGGGCGTGGTCACCCACACCCTGGCCCGCCAACTGGGCGGCGACGGAGCCTGGCAGCCCACGGTGGGCCTGTCGATGCTGATCATGTCGCTCACGGACGCCCCCCGCCTGGTCTTCGCCATGTTCTTCGGCGGCGACGCGACCTTCGTCCAGGCCCTCGGCTGGGCCACCTGGGTAGCGGCCGGCGCCCTCCTCACCATGATGGTCAGCCGCTCCCACGACCTCCCCTGGCCGAAGGCCCTGGGCGCCTCCGCGATCCAGCTGATCGCCCTGCTGTCGATCGTAAAGCTGGGCACGTTCTAGAGACTTCTCCGCTACGACGGCCAAGGGCTCCCGGCACACACCGGGAGCCCTTGGCCGTCGTAGCGGATGCCGTCATTCAGGCGCCCTGCGGGGAGCCACGGGGAACAGTGAGGACCTGCGCAAGTGCGACCAGAGTTTCAACGCCATTCCGCCGTGGACTTCATCGAGCGAGGTCAGCAGGCTGCCGCCGAGGGAGACTGGAAGACGGCTGTCACAGCCTGGATCACCGGTTCCAATGCCGGGAGTCCGGAATCGGCGAACCTGGTGCTCACGGCGGTCCCGCCCCTGAAGGCTCAGGCCGATGAAGGGGACGTCGACGCTCAGGCCCTTCTGGCCGGTGTGATGCTCGACTTCTTCGACGAGTCCGCTCTGCCTGCGGCGTTGACCTATGCGACTGCCGCGACACGGGCCGGGCATCCGGCGGCCCAGCGCACCCTGGGCGTCATGTACCGCACCGGCCGCGGAGTCGAAACGGACATACGCCAAGCCGAGGCCCTCTTCACAGCGGCCGCGGAGGCCGGTGACGCATACGCCGCTTTCAACCTGGCGGGCATGCACATCACGGGCGATGCCCAGGTGCGAGACCACAACCTGTGCCTGCGTCTTCTGCGCCAAGCCGTCAGCGGGGGCGTGATCGAGGCCGCCGCCGTGCTCGGCGACCGGCTCTCCGCCGTCGACAAGGACGCCGAGGCCCTGAACTGGTACCTGTACGCCGCCCAGCGAGGCCACGCGGGTTCCATGTTCGCCGCCGGGTGCTCCTACCGCGACGGCCTGGGAACAGCGCCGGACCCGGTCCAGGCCGTGCGGTGGTTCCTGGCAATGCCCGACAAGGGCAATGGGGACGGGATCCATGAGGCGATCCAGCTGGCGAAGCAGAACATGACCGAGGAGCAGATCCGCACCGCCGGTCGGTTGGCCGGCTTGCCCTCCGAAGCCGAAGCACTCATCCGTACGGCCCGCGAGCACGGCGGGTGATCGCCCGCCCAAGCCGCGGCCTGCGGGCGGCCGGCGGTGATCCAGAAGAGAGATCCCGGACGCGGGAGGGGCGGCTTGCGAGGCCTCAGTACCCGAGGCCGTCACGCAGCAGACGCCGGGCCACCTCGGTGCGCGCCGCGGCGAGTTCCGTGGCGATCAGCTCGGTCCGGCGGGCCTGCGGCACGACCGCGGCTGTCTCGGGCTCCCCGACGAGCAGGCAGGCGCGCCGCAGATGGGTCGGCGGGTGGGTGGCGTCGACCT
>NZ_JAWOAI010000583.1:0-5658 GCF_033194735.1 Streptomyces sp. W16 | reverse complement strand
GGCCCGGCTGGGGCACCCGGTGCCGGTGACCGCCGCGCCGGACGCGCTCGGTTCGGCACGGTACGACCGGTTGCTGGACGTGCATGCCTCGGCGCTGGCGGCACTTCTCGACGGAGCCGTAGCGGACGATGTACCCGGCGCTGTGGCGGACGCCGCGCCCGCCCGCCGCGATCCACTGCTGCGTGTCCTCGACCACGAACGGCGCCACTGGGCGACGACAGCAGTGCCGCACGACCTGCCGGCGCCCGGGAGCCTGCGCCACGACCAAGTGGTCTCGGCGGCCACGCTGTTCACGGCGCGCAGTACGGCGGAGGCGCGGACGCTGTGCGCCGCGCTGCCCACGTTCGACGGCGAGGGTCACGACGCCGTGGAGCGTCACCTGCGCTGGCTCGACGCCCTGTATCCCGGCCCTGACACCCTCAACCCGCTGCGCCCGGACCGGCTCGGCGAGGATCTGGTGGCGAGCACGCTCCTCGACCAGCCGGAGTTCGTCGAGTGGGTGGCACCCGTCGTGGGGGAGGCCCAGGTCACGCGGGCGCTGACGGTGCTGGGACGGGCCGCGCCGCGCCACCCGCACGTCGGGAAGGCGATGACCGCCCTGCTGGCCGCGGACCCGGCGGCCAGGCTGCCGCTCGCGATCGCCGTCGCCACGCAGCTGCAGGACACCACGCTGGTCGAGGTGTTGGGCGAGGTGAGCGGTGCCGCCGCCGGGCAGGGGCTCGATCTGGAGGAGTCCGTGATCGGCCATCTGCCCGACAGCAGCCTGGCGTTGGCCGCGTTCATGGTGGTCAGCACCCGGGCCGCCCTCGACGCGGAACGGCGCAGGGAGCGGCCCGACGCGGAGACGGTCGCCCAGCTGACGCACAACCTGTCGCTGCGGCTGACCGCCGTGAACCAGCACGACACAGCCCTCGTGCACGCCGCCGAGGCCGTCCGGATGTACTCGCAACTGGCAGACAGCGAGCCGGAGTTCATCCCGGAACTGGGTTCGGCGCTGAACACCCTCGCCGGCGCCCACTCCCATTCCGGCTTCCCCGAGGAAGGCCTCGACGCGGCGGCCCACAGCTGCGAACTGCTGAGCCGGGTCGCCGACAACTCCCCTGAGAACCGCCGGCGTTACGCCACCGCGCTCACCACCTACGGCAACACACTGGGTGACTTGACCCGCCACGCGGAGGCGGTCGCCGCCGCGGAACAGGCGCTGGAACTGACGACGGCACTCCACGACGAGGCTCCGGAGGAGGACCGGGTGGAGTGTCTGTACCGGCTGGCGAACGCCCAGCACAATCTCTCGGCGATCCGGGCCGGGGCTGGCCTGCACGACGGCGCGCTGGCCGCCGCCAGGGAAGCGGTGCGGATCTTCCGGGACCTCGACGCCGCCAACAGCGACCGGTTCCGGGACGCCCTCGTGCTGGCCCTGGGCAACCTCAGCGGAGCCCACTCCGAACTGCGACAGCCCCAGGAGGCGGCCGACGTCGCGGCAACAGCCGTAGACCTGGCTCGTGACCTGGTGGAGCGCCACGGGGAGGGATATCTCCACCTCATGGCGGACGTGCTGAACAACAGCGGGGCGGCGCTCCGACGGCTCGGCCGCCACGACGAGGCCATCGCGCAACTCACCCAGGCCGTGGCGCTCTACCGGACCCTCGCCGTCGTATCCCCCGCCAATCAGCTGCCCGCACTCGCCGGCGCGCTGCACAACCTCGGCGACTGCCTCCTGGACACCAGACAGCTCTACAAGGCGCACGACGTCTACGACGAGTCGATCGACATCTACCGCAAACTCGCCGACCCCCGACCGGACGCCACCGAGCCCGACCTCGCCGAATCCCTCCTGGCCCAGGCCGACGTCCTGCACGAACTGGGGGAGTACGAGGAGGCGTTGACACTGGCCGAGGAAGCCGCCGAGATCCTACGGCGACTGGCCGAGTCCGGCGGAGCGGTACTGCGCCGTAAGCTCGCGAAGGCGCTGCATCTGCTCGCGCTGATCCACGACGACCTGGGCCGGGACGCCGAAGCCGTCGACTGCGCGGCGAGCGCGGCAGCGCAGCTGGGCGACTTGGTGGCATCGGAGCCGGAAGACCTCTTCGACCTGCGCGGCGAGTGGGCGACCGTGCTGTTCACCTACGGCCGCGTACTCGACGGCACCGGCCGCCCGGACCGTGCCGTCGAACAGTTCGCGCGGGCGACCGAGGCGCTGCGCGCGCTGCTCCGAGAAACCGACGAAGCCGACGGACCCGCCGAAGCTGCCGACCACGACCGCGACTTGCTGGGCGGAGTACTGAACGACCATGCCATCAGCCTCAGTTCGCTCGGGCGGCACGAAGAGGCTCTCGCACGCATCGAGGAAGCGGTGGGCATCCGCCGCGACTTGGACCAGACCCTGCCCGCGAACCGCATCGCCCTGTGCCAGTCGCTGAACAACCTGGCGGACACCCTCAACGACCTCGAACGTCACGCCGAAGCGCTCGTACCGGCCGACGAGGCGGTGGAACTGGCGGCCGTCCTGCGCGAGGAGGACGACGAGGACGACGGAGAGCTGCTGGTGACCGCTCTCGCGACGCGGGCGACCGTGCGGACCGGAGACGACAGGGCGGCCGTCGCGGACCTGGTCCGGGCCTGGCACGCGGCACTCTCCTCGGCGGACGACGCCCTCGCGGACGTAGTCCGGGACGTCCTGCGAGACCTGGCCACTCGACACCCACGCCGCGTCCGCCGCGCCTGGCGAGCGGTGACGACCGAGCCGTATCCGCTGGCTCGCTCCTGACGGCCGGCTTGCCCGCCGCCAATGCCAAAGCCACGCCTACGCCGGTGGGTGGGGTCAGCGGTGCCGCCGCTGTCCGCTCAGTGGCTCAGCGCGGTCCGGGCCGCGGTGAGAGCGGGGCGCAGGTCGGCGCCGGAGTCCGGTCCGGCGCGCCGGGCGAGGATGCCGGTGATCTCGGCCTGCCGCTGCGACTGCCGCTCCAGGTGGCGGGCCGGCAGGGCCGGTGTGCCGAGGATCAGCCTGATCTGCCGCAGCATCCTGTCCGCGTTGTCGACGCTCAGGCAGGAGTACGAACGCGCCTTCTGGCAGAGCCGAGAACAAGTCCCCCAGTCCGCCTGAAACGAGATCACCGGGCTTTATGAAACTCCGGGCAGCTCATCAGTGCTCAGGCTTCGCGACCACCCATCTCCCGTCTTCGCTGAGCCAGCGATCGAGCTGCAGGCGCGCCCGGTTCAAGTCTGTGCTCAAAGCGCTGTCGTCGAGGAGGCACGTTACGTATTCCTGCTCCCAGTGTTGATCTCCGATTGAATATCTGGCGACTACCGACACTAAGTCGCGCCCTGCAGAGTTCGGTTCCACTGTTGTCTCGGTTTCGATGCCCGCACCCAAGTGTCCAGGTCCGCCGGCCTCTTGCGCCCATCTGTGCGTGAAACGTTGTATGAGCACCACGCCGTCCTCCGCGACGTGATGCCGGCAGGTGGCAAGGATGCCATTACGTTTCGCGGTGTCGGGAACGTTGACCAAGTGCGATGCAAGTAGCACGACATCGAATTGGCGATCGAGGCGCAGGCTCTCAATTGTTGAGCATATCGTCTCGGCCTGATGAATGTGGGACAGCATTTCTGCCGACTCGTCTACTGCCGTCACATGATGTCCGGCAGCGGCAAGCGGATGCGTCAGGCGACCGGCACCCGCTCCAAGATCTAGAATGCGGGCATTCGGCGGGAGCGCAGGCTCGATGATCGCAGGTATATCGCCGGGCGGCAGGACGGCCCACAATTCCACTGAACAACCATCCGGCGTGATTACGCCAGGACCGCGCCCAACTACGTGTGAGTGACGTTGACCTTGCTTGCGCACGAGCCTCAACCTTTCAGGTCCTCAAACTGTCGGATCTAATCGGAGACTTGCATGCCGGTCCGGCTCCACGGCCTCCGCCACGGTGCCACGACCCCCGCCCACGCCGCGTTCGCGGCCCGTAGAGGCCAGGTCGTCGTAGAAGTCCCTCGTCGAGTCAGGGGCCGTGCGTGCCACGGCAGTGCGTGGAGCCGGTCGTTCACTCGTCGCGGCCCAGGCCGGCCTCGCGGGCGCGGAGCGCGGCGGCGGTCCTGTCGTGCACCTGGAGCTTCAGCAGGATCGCCGAGACGTGGTTGCGGACCGTCTTGTCCGAGAGGCTCAGGCGGCGGGCGATCTCATGGTTGCCGCAGCCGGCCGCCAGCAGGTCCAGGACGTCGCGTTCGCGGTCGGTGAGGAGGGGGAACGCCCGCGTCGCGCAGTCGGCCGCGCTGCGGGAGGTGAAGAACTCGGCGATACGGCGGGCCACAGCCCCTCCGTAGGCGGCGCCGCCCGCGGCGACCTGGACCACGGCGGCGACGATCTCCCCCCGGTCCGCTCCTTTGACCAGGTAGCCGCTCGCCCCCGCGCGCAGGGCCGCGAAGACGCTGTCGTCGCCGTCGTGCATGGTGAGGGCCAGCACGGCGGTGCCCGGACTGTGCTGCCGTATGGCCCGGATGGCGTGGATGCCGTCGGTGCCCGGCATGGACAGGTCGGTGATCACGACGTCGGGAGCGTGCAGCCGTACGGCGTCGAGGAGTTCCGCCCCGTCCGCCGCCTCGGCGAGGACCTGGACGCCGGGGTCGCTGTCGAGGGCGGCCCGCAGTCCGAGCCGGTACATGGGGTGGTCGTCGGCGACGACCACCCGGATCGGTGGCCGCTCGGGCGTCATGACCGCTCCTTGAGGGGAAGGCGTGCGGTGACCACGGTTCCGCCGAGGCGGCCGGGCGAGTCCACGACGAGTGTCCCGCCGTGCGACGCGACACGGGCCCTCATGCTGGCGAGGCCCACTCCGGTGCCGGCCTGCGGCGGGTCCGGGCGGTGCCGCAGGCCCAGGCCGTCGTCCTCCACCCGGATGGTCAACTCGTCGTCGGCAAGGGCGAGTTCGACGAGCGCCCGGGTGGCTGCCGCGTGCCGCACCACGTTGGTCAGCGCCTCGCACGCGATCCGGTACGCCGTCGTCTCCACGTCCGGGGGAAGCAGGGCCGGCCCGGCCGGGCCCGTCACCTGGACCGGCAGATCCGGTGCGAACGACCGCGCGCGTTCACGCAACGCACCGAGCAGGTCCAGGCGGTCGAGGGTTCCCGGGCGCAGGTCCTGGATGATGCGCCGGACCTCGGCGCCGGACGTGTCGGCCTCGGTCCGGGCCGCCTCCACCATGCGCCGGGTCGTCGCGCCGTCGCCGGTGTCGAGGGAGTCCGCGGCGACCTGGAGCGCCAGGGCGATTCCCATGAGGGCGGGGCCGAGGCCGTCGTGCAGGTCCCTGCGGAAGCGGTCGCGCTCGGCGCGGGTGGCGTCGATGACCCGGTCGCGCTCCGCCGCCAGCTCCTGGGCGAGGGCATCGGCCCGTACGGCGGCGGCCATTGAGGGGGCGAGGGCGTGGAGCACCTTCAAGTCGGCCACTGTGTACGGCTCCTGGGTTGTCCGGTCGGCGATCCGCAGCGTGCCGACCGGCGTTCCGGACAGCCGCAGCGGGACATCGGTGGCAGGTGCGGAACCGGTCGGCCGCGCGCCGCACCGGGCGAGCAACTCGCCGTCAGAGCCCAGGAGTTCGGCGCCGGGAGCCCGTACGGCCTCCGCGGTGGCGGTGAGCACCGCGGTGAGCACGCCCCCGTCGGCCT
>NZ_JAWOAI010000582.1:0-5671 GCF_033194735.1 Streptomyces sp. W16 | reverse complement strand
CGACTATCTGCCCAAGCCGTTCGCGTTCACCGAACTCGTCGCCCGGATAAGGGCGTTGGCCCGTCGGGCGCAGCCCGCGCTGCCGCCGGTCCTGGTGCGCGGCGAACTCCGGCTCGACCCGGCGCGCCGGGAAGCCACCCGGGCCGGCTGCCAACTGCCGCTCAGCCCCAAGGAGTTCGCCGTACTCGAACTCCTTCTCGGCGCGCAGGGGACGATCGTGTCCACCGAGGAACTCCTGGAGCGGGCATGGGACGAGGCCGCCGATCCGTTCAGCCAGACCGTGAAGGTGACCGTCAGCAGACTGCGCCGCAAACTGGGGGAGCCGCAGTTGGTCGAGACGGTGGACCGGGCGGGGTACCGCATCCGATGAGGGCGTGGGCCCTGCCGCGGCGGCTGCACGGACCGCGCACCGTCCGCTGGCGCCTCACCCTTCTCTACGGCGCGCTGTTCGTGGCGGCCGGCGCGCTCCTGCTGACCTTCGTGTACCTGCTCGCCCACGCCACCGTGGGCGTGTCCGCCACCTCCGGCGGGAACACCCAAGTGGTCAGCGGCGAGCCCGCCTTGACCGCGCCGACGCTCACCGCCGTCGCCGAGGCCGCCCGCAGCGACCAGCTGCACCAGCTGGTCGTCTACGCCGTCGTCGCGCTCGCCGTGATGACCGTGGCCTCGCTCGCGCTGGGCTGGCTGATGGCCGGCCGGGTGCTGTCGCCGCTGCGCACGATGACGGCCTCCGCCCGCCGGATCTCCGCCGACAACCTGCACGCGCGGCTCGCGGTGCCCGGCCCCGACGACGAGTTGAAGGCGATGGCGGACACCTTCGACGCCGTACTGGCGCGGCTGGAGGGCGCGTTCGAGGCGCAGAAGCAGTTCGTCGCCAACGCCTCGCACGAACTGCGCACCCCGCTCACGCTCCAGCAGGCCATCGTGGACGTCACCCTCGCCGACCCGGACGCCTCGGTGCAGACGCTGCGCACGGCGCTGGCCCGGGTGCGGGCGGCCGGGCAGGAGCAGGAGCGGCTGATCGAGGCGCTGTTGACGCTGGCGCGCAGTCAACGGGGGCTGGAGGCAAGGGAGTTCGTCGACCTCGCGGCGGTCGTACGGGACCGGCTGCCCGACGCGGGCCTGTGCGACGCCGGCCTGCGCGTCGAGGCCCGGCTCGAATCCGCTCCCGTCCTCGGTGATCCACAGCTCATCGAGCGGCTGGTCGTCAACCTGACCGACAACGCCGTACGGCACAACCTCCCTTCGGGGGAGGGGAGTTGGGTGAGTGTATGGACGGGGCTCGACCCACTGGGCCGGCCCGGGCTGCGGATCGAGAACAGTGGGCCGGTGATCGCGGCCGACCAGGCGGCGGGGCTCTTCGAGCCGTTCCGGCGGCTGGGGGCGGAGCGCGTCCACAAGCGGGAGGGGCTCGGCCTCGGCATGTCCATCGTGGCGGCGGTCGTGGCGGCGCACGGTGGCGGGGTGCGGGCGCGGACGCGTCCCCGGGGCGGGCTGGTGGTGGAGGTGAGCTTGCCGAGGTACGTCCTGCCGCTGTCCTCGGTGCCCGTCGGGGTGGGCGGTCGTGTCGTGTGAACAGGCGGTTACTTCACAGCCAACCGATCGACAAGGTGTCGGGTCCGCGGGGACCCGCTCGACGCAGCGTCCATTGAACGGACACGGCTTCGCACGTCATGCTGCGCGGGTGCCCAAGACCCCGAAGCCGTACTCGCCCTCCCGCCGCTCCCTGCTGCGCGCGGTCGGCTCCGCCGCCGCGCTCGGCGCCCTCGCCGGGTGCGGTGTGCCCGCCGCCTATGTGAAGGCGAGCGACCGTGCCGGTGCCGATCTGTCCGCCACGGACAAGCGGCTGACCTGGGCGAACTGGCCGCTGTACATCGACACCGATGACGACGACGAGACGAAGCGGCCCACGCTGGACGCCTTCGAGAAGCGCACCGGGATCTCCGTCGACTACATCGAGGAGATCAACGACAACGACGAGTTCTTCGGCAAGATCAGCCCGGCCCTCATGAACCACCAGCAGACCGGCCGCGACCTGATCGTCATGAGCGACTGGATGTGCGCGCGGTTCGTCCGCCTCGGCTGGGTGCAGCGGATGGACCGGGCGGCGCAGCCCAACGTGGCGAAGTACCTCGACCCGCAGCTCAGCTCGCCCGCCTTCGACCCGGGCCGCCGGTACACCGTGCCGTGGCAGTCGGGCATCACCGGCATCGCGTACAACCACCGCAAGCTCGGCCGCGAGATCCGGCAGGTCTCCGACCTGTGGGCGAGCGACCTGAAGGGCCGGGTCACCCTGCTCTCCGGCCTCGACGAGGCGTTCGCGCTGCTGATGCAGGGCAACGGCGTCGACATCACCAAGTGGACCGCCGCGGACTTCCACAAGGTGTGCGACCAGGTCCAGACCCAGATCAGCAGGAAGCAGATCCGCCGCTTCACCGGCAACGACTACACCAAGGACCTGGTCAGCGGTGACGTCCTGGCCTGTCAGGCGTACTCCGGCGACGTGATCCAGCTCCAGGCCGACAACCCGGACATCCGCTTCGCCGTCCCCGAGGAGGGCGCCGAACTCTGGGCGGACTCCCTGATGATCCCCGACCTGGCCCGCCACAAGACCAACGCCGAAAAACTGATCGACTACTACTACGACCCCGAGGTCGCCGCCGAACTCGCCGCCTGGGTCAACTACGTCTGCCCCGTCCCCGCCGCCCAGGACGTCCTGGCAGCCTCCAAGGACAAGGACACCGCCGAGCTGGCCGAGAACCCCCTGATCTTCCCGGACGCGACGATGCGGAAGCATCTCGCGATCGCGCGCGACATCACCTCCACGGAACGGGTGGAGTTCGCGAAGGAGTGGAACAAGATCGTGGGGTTGTAGGTGACCGCGTCCGAACAGGCTGCCTGCGCCCACTGCGGCCAGGACCGGGTGCGCTGCTACGAGCGCAAGGACACGGCCGAGAAGTTCTTCCTGTGTCCGGAATGCGAGTCCGTCTGGGAGCTGGAGGACGACCTTCACGAGGACACGGACAGGTACTTGAGCGAGTACCTGCTGACCGGAGATCCCGTGAAGGACTGGGAGATCATCGCTCCGTGCGCCTGAGCGAGCGGTGACGCGGGCGGCGTGCGCCGCCAGGACTCAGGCTCCCGTCCGCCGCTCGCCCCGGGCGTCCTGCGGCCTGGCCCTGGCCTCGATGTGGCGCCCCACCGTGAGCGCCTCGCGCAGTGCCGGCTCCAGGTCCTGGATCACGCTCTCGGAACCCATGAACTGATCGGCCAGCACCCGCCCGGTCTGTACGGCTGAGTGCCGGTGCGGCGCAACGTGTTGGTGTGGGAGTAGCGGACTGCTACGACTCGCCGCCCTCCAGTGCCGACGGATTCAGCGACGCCAGCAGCTTGAGCAACAGCGCGTGCGTCTGCTCCTGCTCCGTCGGCGTCAGGGCCTGAAGCGCCTCCGCGTGGGCGGCGTCCACCGTCTCGGCCGCCTGTGCCGCGAGCCGCACACCGGCCTCGGTGGCATGCAGGCGCTGGGTGCGCCGGTCGCCGGGGGTGGTCCGGCGCTCCAGCATCCCCCGCTCCACCAGCCCGTTGACCGCCGTACCCATGGACTGCGGGGTGATCGCCGCCCGGCGTGCCGCGGTCGCGCTGGAGACCCCCGGGTCCAGCACGGCCTGCATCAGGGCCCGGTGCTGGGCGAGGGTCAGCCGGAGCGGGCGCAGGGCGCGCTCCATCCGGGCCGCCATGATCTGGCCGATCTGCCAGGCCACATAGCCGGTACGGCGGTCGGGATGCTTCACGGAGTGGACCTCTTTTGTAAGGCAGCTGATTGTGATGTACAAATAATATCAGTTGCCTTCTAATCTAGGACGCCCCCGATGTCCCAGCAAGTCGCCACCCGACCGTCGCACAAGCACGCCCTGGACGTGGCCCACCCACCCCCCGGCCCCGGAAACGCGCGCGCCGTCCTGCTCCCCGTCGCGGTCGTGCTGCTGATCGGCACCGTGTTCGTCAGCGTCTACCTCGCCGCCTTCCACGCCCCGCGCCCGCACCAACTCCGCGTCGGCACAACGGAGATAGGCACCGCGCAGGCCCGCCTGAGCCAGGATCTGGAGCGCGTCGCCCCGGGCGGCTTCAGCGTCGAGACCTACCCCGACGAGTCCGCCGCCCGCAACGCCGTACAGGACAGGAAGGTCTACGCCGTCTACCTCGGCGACGGCAAGCTCCTCTACGGCAGCGCGAACGGCGCCGCCGTCACCGCGACCGTGACCACCGCCTTCGGCTCGGTGGCCCACGCCGAACAGCGTGAACTCGCGGTCGAGGACGTGGCCCCGGCGGCGGCGGGCGACACCCGCGGCCTCTCCGTCTTCTACGCGGCCTTCGGCCTGGTCCTCGCGGGCTACCTCTTCGGTATGACCACCTACCAGCTCGCGCCCCGCCTCCAGTACCGCTGGCGGATGGCCAGCCTGGCCCTGTTCGGCATCGTCGGCGGCCTCCTGATCGCGACCATCGCCGGAAGCACCGGCTTCGGCGCGCTGCCCGGCTCCTTCCTGCCGCTCGTCGTGGTCATCGCGCTGATGGGCGCGGCGGTCGGCGGTACGACCATGGTGCTGCTGCGGCTGTTCGGCTCGGCCGGCGTCAGCCTCGCCTCGATCCTCATGCTGATCCTCGGCAACAGCAGCAGCGGCGGCATCATGCCCGCGGCCTACCTGCCCGGCTGGCTGCGCCCGCTCTCCGAGATCCTGCCGGTCGGTGTCGGCGTCCGCGCGATGCAGGGCCTGTCCCGCTTCCAGAACGACGGCCTCACCCGCGCCCTGGTGATCCTCCCGGTGTGGGTGCTCGGCGCCGCCCTGATCCTCTACCTCAAGGACGTCTACCGCCGCGGCACTCCGGCCGCCCAGCCGGCCGAGCCCGCGTGAAGCCGTCAACTCCCTTGCCTTGCCGCGGACTAGAGCCGAATAGCGCGGACTAGGCTCGACGCCGTACGACGGGACCGGGGCGCCGGTGCCATCACCGGAGTCTCGACTTGAGGGAGCCCGCCATGCCCACAGAGTTCGCCGCCAAGGTCCTCGCCCTGGTCGACGCGACCGACGCCGTCGGCTTCAGCCGCCTGTTCGCCTTACAGGGCCGGATGCGTTTCGGGAACGACGCACCGATGACCGGACCCGAGGAGATAGCGGCCGGAATCGGCGGCTTCTTCACCACCATCAAGGGGCTGCGCCACACCGTCGTCCGTGAGTGGTACACCGGGGCCGACGCCATCATCGAGGAGACGGTCGACTACTTCCGGCTGACCGGAGACACCGTCACCGTCCCCGCCGTCACCATGTGGCACGTCGACGAGACCGGCCTCATCGACGACTTCCGCGTCTACATCGACCTGGCCCCGCTCTTCGCCTGAGCCCCCGTGTCCGGCGCGTGGCGGTGAGTGAAGTCCCGGACGGATCCAGGACTTTGCCCGCTCTTTACAACCCGCCCTCCCGCCGCCTCGTCTCTCCGCTCGATCCGTGACCCGCCCCGCCGGTGCACCACCGGCGGACCCGGCGGGCCGGCCGACGAGAGAGAGCGATTCATGCGCCGAACTGTCCTCAGCGCCATGGCACTCGCGTGCGGCGCCGTACTGGCGAGCACCGTGCCCGCCTTCGCCCACGGGGCATCCGCGTCGCCCACCCGCGCCGCG
>NZ_JAWOAI010000581.1:0-5711 GCF_033194735.1 Streptomyces sp. W16 | reverse complement strand
CGCGCGCCGACGGCCGCGACCCGATGGCACTCGGCGCTGCGATCAACCGGCTGCTGAACGAACGCGGTTGGGAGACACCGGCCGCGGTGGGCGGTGTGATGGGCCGCTGGCCGCAGATCGTCGGCGAGGACCTGGCCAAGCACTGCGTACCGGAGAAGTACGACGAGGACGAGCGGGTGCTGGTCGTGCAGTGCGACTCCACGGCCTGGGCGACCCAGCTGCGGCACCTCACACCCACCCTGGTGGCCAGGCTCAACGAGGACCTGGGGCACGGCACCGTACGGATGATCAAGGTGCTCAACCCCGGCGGACCGCCCCGCCGCTACGGCCCGCTGCGGGCTCCTGGCAGCACGGGTCCCGGCGACACCTATGGGTGACTGACATCACAGCGCGCGCCCGGGCGGGCGACCGGACGCGGTTGCGAATACCGACCTGACCCCGGAGTAGCAAAGGGTTCATACCCGGAAGCGCTGAGTGCCGCTGTAAGCCTCTTTGAGCCCCGTTCCGCATATGGGGAGTCGGGAGAGACCGGTTGAGGGCGGCACATGAGGACTCAGGTACCGGCAAACCCCCATCACTGTCGGCGCTACCGGTAGACTGGAAGCAATCCCGCCCCACTTGTGGGACACACACCGAGCAACGCTGACTAAGGCTTACCAACGCAACACGCCGCAGCCGCTCCGGCCAACCGCCGGGAGCCTGGCTTGTGCTGTGCCAGAAAGGGCGCTTCGTGGCCGATTCCGGCAACCCCAACGAGAACATCCCGTCCACCGACGCCGGCGCCGACGGCGGGGCTCACTCCTCGAACGGCGAGGTCACCGCCTCGTACGACGCCAGCGCGATCACCGTCCTCGAAGGGCTGGACGCGGTCCGCAAGCGACCCGGTATGTACATCGGCTCGACCGGTGAGCGAGGCCTGCACCACCTGGTGCAGGAGGTCGTCGACAACTCCGTCGACGAGGCGCTGGCCGGCCACGCGGACACGATCGACGTCACGATCCTGCACGACGGCGGCGTACGCGTCATCGACAACGGCCGCGGCATCCCGGTGGGCATCGTCCCCTCCGAGGGCAAGCCCGCTGTCGAGGTCGTACTGACCGTGCTGCACGCGGGCGGCAAGTTCGGTGGCGGCGGCTACGCGGTCTCCGGCGGTCTGCACGGAGTGGGCGTCTCCGTCGTGAACGCCCTGTCGAGCAGGGTCTCCGTCGAGGTCAGGACCGACGGCCACCGCTGGACGCAGGACTACAAGCTGGGCGTCCCCACCGCCCCGCTCGCGCAGCACGAGGCCACGGACGAGACCGGCACCTCGGTCACCTTCTGGGCCGACCCGGACATCTTCGAGACCACCGAGTACTCCTTCGAGACGCTGTCGCGGCGCTTCCAGGAGATGGCGTTCCTCAACAAGGGTTTGACGATCAAACTCACTGACGAACGCGAGCTGGCGAAGGCCACGGCCGGTGCCGACGAGGCGGGTGCGGACGAGAAGGACGAGGTCAAGACCGTCACGTACCACTACGAGGGCGGCATCGTCGACTACGTGACGTACCTCAACTCCCGCAAGGGAGACGTGGTGCACCCGACCGTCATCGACCTGGAGGCGGAGGACAAGGACAAGAGCCTGTCCCTTGAGGTCGCGATGCAGTGGAACAGTGGTTACAGCGAGGGTGTGTACTCCTTCGCCAACATCATCCACACGCATGAGGGCGGCACGCACGAAGAGGGCTTCCGGGCCGCGCTGACGTCGCTGATCAACAAGTACGCGCGCGACAAGAAGCTGCTCCGCGAGAAGGACGACAACCTCACGGGTGACGACATCCGCGAGGGTCTGACCGCGATCATCTCGGTGAAGCTGGCCGAGCCGCAGTTCGAGGGGCAGACGAAGACCAAGCTCGGCAACACCGAAGCGAAGACCTTCGTACAGAAGGCGGTCTACGAGCACCTGAACGACTGGCTGGACCGCAACCCGAACGAGGCCTCGGACATCATCCGCAAGGGCATCCAGGCGGCCACCGCGCGCGTGGCGGCCCGCAAGGCCCGTGACCTCACCCGTCGCAAGGGTCTCCTGGAGACCGCGTCCCTGCCGGGCAAGCTGTCCGACTGCCAGTCGAACGACCCCACCAAGTGCGAGATCTTCATCGTCGAGGGTGACTCCGCCGGCGGCTCGGCCAAGTCCGGCCGTAACCCGCAGTACCAGGCGATCCTCCCGATCCGAGGAAAGATCCTCAACGTCGAGAAGGCCAGGATCGACAAGATCCTGCAGAACCAGGAGATCCAGGCACTGATCTCCGCCTTCGGCACCGGAGTCCACGAGGACTTCGACATCGCCAGGCTGCGCTATCACAAGATCATCCTGATGGCGGACGCCGACGTCGACGGTCAGCACATCAGCACTCTGCTGCTGACCTTCCTGTTCCGCTTCATGCGGCCCCTGGTCGAGGCCGGGCACGTGTTCCTGTCGCGCCCCCCGCTGTACAAGATCAAGTGGGGCCGCGACGACTTCGAGTACGCGTACTCGGACCGGGAGCGCGACGCCCTGATCGAGCTGGGCCGGCAGAACGGCAAGCGCATCAAGGAAGACTCGATCCAGCGCTTCAAGGGTCTCGGCGAGATGAACGCCGAGGAGCTGCGCATCACGACGATGGACCAGGAGCACCGCGTCCTCGGCCAGGTCACCCTGGACGACGCCGCGCAGGCCGACGACCTGTTCTCGGTCCTCATGGGCGAGGACGTCGAGGCGCGCCGCCAGTTCATCCAGCGCAACGCCAAGGACGTCCGCTTCCTCGACATCTGAGTCGGTCTCAGCTGACCGCATCAGGAAGGATCTTCACCAGCAATGGCCGACGAGAACACTCCCAGTACGCCTGAAGAGGGCGTCATCACCCAGCGCGTCGAGCCCGTAGGGCTTGAGACGGAGATGCAGCGCTCGTACCTCGACTACGCGATGTCCGTCATCGTGTCGCGAGCCCTGCCCGACGTCCGTGACGGCCTCAAGCCCGTCCACCGCCGCGTCCTGTACGCCATGTACGACGGCGGCTACCGGCCCGAGAAGGGCTTCTACAAGTGCGCCCGTGTCGTCGGCGACGTCATGGGCAACTACCACCCGCACGGCGACTCCTCGATCTACGACGCGCTGGTCCGCCTCGCGCAGCCGTGGTCGATGCGGATGCCGCTGGTGGACTCGAACGGCAACTTCGGTTCTCCGGGCAACGACCCCGCCGCCGCCATGCGCTACACCGAGTGCAAGTTGGCGCCGCTGTCCATGGAGATGGTCCGTGACATCGACGAGGAGACCGTCGACTTCACGGACAACTACGACGGCCGCTCCCAGGAGCCGACCGTCCTGCCGGCCCGCTTCCCGAACCTGCTGATCAACGGCTCGGCGGGCATCGCGGTCGGCATGGCCACCAACATCCCGCCGCACAACCTCCGTGAGGTCGCGGCGGGCGCCCAGTGGTGCCTGGAGAACCCCGAGGCCTCCCACGAGGAGCTGCTGGACGCGCTGATCGAGCGCATCAAGGGCCCCGACTTCCCGACCGGCGCCCTCGTCGTCGGCCGCAAGGGCATCGAAGAGGCGTACCGCACCGGGCGCGGCTCGATCACCATGCGCGCGGTCGTCGAGGTCGAGGAGATCCAGAACCGCCAGTGCCTGGTGGTCACGGAACTGCCTTACCAGACCAACCCGGACAACCTCGCGCAGAAGATCGCCGACCTGGTGAAGGACGGCAAGGTCGGCGGCATCGCGGACGTCCGCGACGAGACGTCGTCCCGTACCGGCCAGCGCCTCGTCATCGTCCTCAAGAGGGACGCGGTCGCCAAGGTCGTACTGAACAACCTCTACAAGCACACCGATCTGCAGTCGAACTTCAGCGCCAACATGCTGGCCCTGGTCGACGGTGTGCCGAGGACCCTCTCCCTGGACGCGTTCATCCGGCACTGGGTGGCGCACCAGATCGAGGTCATCGTCCGCCGGACGAAGTTCCGGCTGCGCAAGGCCGAGGAGCGGGCGCACATCCTGCGCGGCCTCCTGAAGGCCCTGGACGCCATCGACGAGGTCATCGCGCTGATCCGGCGCAGCGACACCGTCGACATCGCCCGCACGGGCCTGATGGCCCTCCTGGAGATCGACGAGATCCAGGCGAACGCCATCCTGGAGATGCAGCTGCGTCGACTGGCCGCCCTGGAGCGCCAGAAGATCATCCAGGAGCACGACGAACTCCAGGCGAAGATCGCCGAGTACAACGCGATCCTGGCCTCCCCGGTCCGCCAGCGCGGCATCGTCAGCGAGGAACTCGCCGCGATCGTCGAGAAGTTCGGCGACGACCGCAAGACAATGCTGGTGCCCTTCGACGGTGACATGTCCATCGAGGACCTCATCGCCGAAGAGGACATCGTCGTCACCATCTCGCGCGGCGGCTACGTCAAGCGCACCAAGGCCGACGACTACCGCTCCCAGAAGCGCGGCGGCAAGGGCGTACGCGGCACGAAGCTCAAGGAAGACGACATCGTCGACCACTTCTTCGTGTCGACCACCCACCACTGGCTGCTGTTCTTCACCAACAAGGGCCGCGTCTACCGCGCGAAGGCGTACGAACTCCCGGACGCCGGCCGCGACGCGCGCGGGCAGCACGTGGCGAACCTGCTCGCCTTCCAGCCGGACGAGGCGATCGCGGAGATCCTCGCGATCCGCGACTACGAAGCGGCTCCCTACCTGGTCCTCGCGACCAAGGGAGGCTTGGTGAAGAAGACGCCTCTGAAGGATTACGATTCGCCCCGTTCCGGCGGTGTCATCGCGATCAACCTCCGTGAGACGGAGGACGGTTCCGACGACGAACTGATCGGCGCCGAACTCGTCTCGTCCGAGGACGATCTGCTGCTGATCAGCAAGAAGGCACAGTCGATCAGGTTCACCGCGACGGACGACGCCCTGCGCCCCATGGGGCGTGCCACCTCCGGTGTCAAGGGCATGAGTTTCCGCGAGGGCGACCAGCTTCTCTCGATGAATGTTGTTCGACCCGGTACGTTCGTGTTCACTGCCACAGACGGCGGGTACGCGAAGCGGACCGCCGTCGACGAGTACCGCGTCCAGGGTCGCGGCGGCCTCGGTATCAAGGCCGCCAAGATCGTCGAGGACCGTGGTTCCCTCGTCGGCGCGCTGGTGGTCGAGGAGAGCGACGAGATCCTCGCCATCACGCTGTCCGGCGGTGTGATTCGTACGCGAGTCAACGAGGTCAGGGAGACGGGCCGTGACACCATGGGCGTCCAACTGATCAACCTGGGCAAGCGCGATGCCGTCGTCGGTATCGCTCGTAACGCCGAGGCGGGATCCGAGGCGGAGGAAGTCGTCGGCGACGAAGCCGTCGACGAGACCGCCGAGGGTGTCGCGACCACCGGCACGGACGAGGGTGACGCACCCTCGGACGAGTAGCACGAGGAGAGAGTCATCGTGAGCGGAGCCACGGGCGCCGGATCGACCGGTACGGACACGGACGGCGGCGGCCGTGGCTCCGCCGCGAACGCGACAGATCCGCACACGACCCAACTGCGTGCGATCGACGCGAAGAAGACGGACTCGCACGCGCCCGACTCGCATGGATCCCAGGGGGGAACTGTGACGGACACCCGAGGTCCGCAGACCCAGCAGCAGCAGTCGGCGGGGGCGGGACCGGCCGCGGCCGGAGCGAAGGCTCCGGCCCAGCCGGCTGCCCCGACCG
>NZ_JAWOAI010000580.1:0-5694 GCF_033194735.1 Streptomyces sp. W16 | reverse complement strand
CCACTGGCGGGCCGGTGCCGGGGCGGAACCGGCCGCCGCCCGCCCGCCGCCCTCGGGGCGGGCGGTGTCCCGGGTGAAGAGGGGGAAGCGGCGGGTGGTGCGGCGCGGGGTGCCGTCGGCGTCGGGGGCGCTGACGGGGTCCGTCACCTCGATGTCGTCCACGGCGTCCGCTCCCTTCCCCGGTTCCTTGCTGTCAGGCGACACTGCGCTCCGCCGCCTCGACCACGTTGACGAGCAGCTGGGCGCGGGTCATCGGGCCGACTCCGCCGGGGTTCGGGGAGACCCAGCCGGCGACCTCGGCTACGCCCGGGTGGACGTCGCCCACGATCTTGCCGTCGGCGTTCCGCGAGACACCGACGTCGAGGACGGCGGCGCCGGGCTTCACGTCCTCGGGCCGGATCAGATGGGCGGAACCCGCGGCGGCGACGATGATGTCGGCGCGCTTGAGGTGGGACGACAGGTCGCGGGTGCCGGTGTGGCACTGGGTCACCGTCGCGTTCTCGCTGCGCCGGGTGAGCAGGAGCGGCATCGGGCGGCCGATGGTGACGCCCCGTCCGACGACCACGACCTCGGCGCCCTTGATCTCCACGCCGTAGCGGCGCAGCAGGGTGAGGACGCCGTTCGGGGTGCAGGGCAGCGGGGCGGGCTCGTTGAGGACGAGCCGGCCGAGGTTCATCGGGTGGAGGCCGTCGGCGTCCTTGTCCGGGTCCATCAGCTCCAGGATGCGGTTCTCGTCGATGCCCTTGGGGAGCGGGAGTTGGACGATGTAGCCAGTGCAGGCCGGGTCCTCGTTGAGTTCCCGGACCACCGCCTCGATCTCCTCCTGGGTGGCGGTGGCGGGCAGTTCGCGCTGGATGGAGGCGATGCCCACCTGGGCGCAGTCCCGGTGCTTGCCGGCGACGTACTTCTGGCTGCCGGGGTCGTCCCCGACGAGGATCGTGCCGAGGCCGGGCGTGACGCCCTTCTCCTTCAGCGCCGCCACGCGGGCGGTCAGATCGGACTTGATCGCGGCTGCGGTGGCCTTGCCATCGAGAATTTGGGCGGTCATGGCCCCATCCTCGCGGATGACCGGGCCCCGATTCCAATCAGGCGTCTCCACAACGCATACGGAACATGCGGAATATACGCAATATACGGAATTCCTCTGGACGGGGGCAGCCGCCTCCAGAACCATGGGGACACAGTGCCGCGTGCAGTACCGGGGGAACGCAGCGCGTCCGTACCATCCGCTTGATCCACAGGGCTTTCCTCCAGTCGGTGCCGCACGCCGTCCCCGCACTCGTCCGAGGCAGACGGAGGAGAGACGCCATGAGTTACGGCGACCCGAACAACCCGTACGGCCAGCCGGCCCAGCCATCACAGCCGCCCCAACCACCCCAGCAGCCCCCCACCGCTCCCGGCTACACCTACGGCTACGGCTATCCCCAGCAGCAGCCGTACGCCGGCTACACCGGCTACCCGGGCGGCGGGATGGTGCCCGCGCAGTCGATGCCCGGGCTGCTGATGACGGCCCGCGTCTTCCTGTTCATCATCTCCGCGACGCAGATCATCGGCGGCCTGGTGTGGCTCTACATCGGGGCCTTCGTCAACGACGTGACGGACGACGCCAACTCCGCCGTCCCGTTGAGGTCGCTCGACGACGCCGGTCACGCGGCGGCCGGCGCGCTGGTGTTCATCGGGCTCGTCACCCTCGCCTTCGCCGCCCTGTCCATCACGCTGGGCGTCAAGTTCGGCAACGGCGGCCAGGGCATCCGCGTGACCACGGTGGTCTACGGCGCGCTCGGCACGATCATCGGCTTCATCCTCCTGGTCGTCGGCCTCGACAGCGGGATGGCTTCGGCGGTCATCCTCCCGCTGCTGTGGGTCGGTTTCGGCGCGGTCATCACGGCGGCCCCGGTGGTCGCCAGCGGCACGGCCTGGTTCGCGCGTCCCCGCTACTGAGAGGAGCAGAAAAGAGCAAGCGAACACATTCGGTCGCGACGCAAAATTGATGTTTCGCTTACACAACACATGAGGATTCCAACTGGACAAAAAGTGATCACCCCCACGAACATGAGCGGCGCAGTACCGCGGTTCATGTTCGGGGGGAAAACCGCTCAAGCAACGACGTTCCTCCGCGCAACCCGCATCGTCCCCAGCTGAGACAGTGCACACGGAGGAACCTCGCCATGAGCTTCGGCGATCCGAACAACCCCTATGGGCAGCCCCAGAACGCCCAGCAGGGCCAGCCCGGTTACGGCTATCCCCAGCAGCAGCCCCCGCAGGGTTACGGCCAGCCCCAGGGCGGCCAGCCCGGCTACGGCTACCCCCAGCAGCCCGGCTACCCGGGCGGCCCCGGCATGCCCGGCGCCCCCCGCATAGCCTCGATGGGCCGGCGTTTCGGCGCCCGCGTGATCGACGGGCTGATCATCGGCTTCATCTACTTCGTGCTCTCCTTCGCGGGTGTCGCCGGCTCGTTCAGCGCCTTCAGCAAGTGCGACCCGAACGCCGCCGACTACAATTCCTGCGTCGATGACGCCGCCAGCCACCTGGTGGCCACGATCGGCGCGATCATCGGCGTCCTGACGATCTGCAGCCTGCTCTACGAGTGGCTGATGATCGGTCTGGTGGGCGCGACCCTGGGCAAGATGGCCGTCGGCCTCCGCGTGGTGAAGGCCGACACGGGCCAGAAGCCGGGCCTGGGCTCGTCGATCATCCGCTGGGTCATCCCGGTGGTCGGCAGCATCGCCTGCGGCATCGGCGAGCTCGTCGTCTTCCTGTCCCCGTTCTGGGACAAGTCCGGCCGCCAGCAGGGCTGGCACGACAAGGCCGCGAACACGATGGTCATCCAGAACTGACGCTCCGGACACCGCTCACACCAAGAGCCGTACCCACCCGATGAACAGGGGGGTACGGCTCCGGTGTTTGGCACTGGCGGCGGGGGTCAGTGGAAGAAGTGCCGCGTCCCCGTGAAGTACATCGTGACGCCGGCCTTCTTTGCGGCCTCGATGCTCAGCTCGTCGCGGATCGAACCGCCGGGCTGCACCACGGCCTTGACGCCGGCCCCGGTGAGGATCTCCAGCCCGTCCGGGAACGGGAAGAAGGCGTCCGAGGCCGCGAACGAACCCTGGGCACGCTCGGCGCCCGCCCGCTCGACCGCCAGCTTCGCGGAGTCCACGCGGTTGACCTGGCCCATGCCGACGCCGACCGAGGCACCGTCCTTGGCCAGCAGGATCGCGTTGGACTTCACCGCACGGCAGGCCTTCCAGGCGAAGGCCAGGTCGGCGAGGTCGGCCGCGGACAGCGCCTCGCCCGTCGCCAGCGTCCAGTTGGCCGGGTCGTCGCCGTCGGCCTGGAGCCGGTCGGTGACCTGGAGCAGGGCGCCGCCGTCGATGGGCTTGACCTCGGCGGGGTGCGAGGGCGCGCCCGGGGTCTTCAGGACCCGGATGTTCTTCTTCTTGGCGAGGGCCTCAAGGGCCCCCTCCTCGTAGTCCGGCGCGACGATGACCTCGGTGAAGATCTCCGCGACCTGCTCCGCCAGCTCCTTGCTGACCGGCCGGTTGACGGCGATCACGCCGCCGAACGCCGACAGCGGGTCGCACGCGTGCGCCTTGCGGTGCGCCTCGGCGACGTCCGAACCGACCGCGATACCGCAGGGGTTGGCGTGCTTGATGATCGCGACACAGGGCTCGTCGTGGTCGTACGCGGCACGACGGGCGGCGTCCGTGTCAGTGTAGTTGTTGAACGACATCTCCTTGCCGTGCAGCTGCTCGGCCTCGGCGAGGCCAGTGCCCGTGCCGTCGACGTAGAGCGCGGCGGGCTGGTGCGGGTTCTCGCCGTACCGCAGCGTGCTCTTGCGCTCCAGGGTGGCGCCCAGGAAGTCCGGGAACAGCGAGTCGTCCACGGGCGCGTACGCACTCGCGAACCAGCTCGCCACCGCCACGTCGTACGACGCCGTGTGCTGGAAGGCCTCCGCGGCGAGCCGCTTCCGGGTGGCGAGGTCGAAGCCGCCGGTCTGTACGGCGTTCAGGACGTCGGCGTAGCGGGCGGGGCTCGTGACGATCGCGACCGACGGGTGGTTCTTGGCGGCGGCGCGGACCATCGACGGGCCGCCGATGTCGATCTGCTCGACGCACTCGTCCTGGGACGCGCCCGAGGCGACGGTCTCCCGGAACGGGTAGAGGTTGCTGACCACCAGGTCGAAGGGGGCCACGCCCAGTTCTTCGAGCTGCTGGCGGTGGCTCTCCAGGCGCAGGTCGGCGAGGATGCCGGCGTGCACCTTGGGGTGCAGGGTCTTGACCCGGCCGTCCAGGCACTCGGGGAAGCCGGTCAGCTCCTCGACCTTGGTGACCGGGACACCGGCCGCGGCGATCTTCGCGGCCGTGGACCCGGTGGAGACCAGCTCCACGCCGGCCTCGTGCAGGCCGCGCGCCAGCTCCTCCAGGCCGGTCTTGTCGTAGACGCTGACCAGCGCGCGACGGATGGCTCGCTTGTTGCTCTCGGCGGTCACTGGATAACTACCTTTCGTCCCTCGATGCGATAGCCGTTGCGGGCCAGCCGCCCCACGACATCGACGAGCAGCCTTCGCTCGACTTCCTTGATGCGCTCGTGCAGAGCGCTCTCGTCGTCCTCGTCCCGGATCTCCACCACGCCCTGAGCGATGATCGGTCCGGTGTCGACGCCGTCGTCGACGAAGTGGACGGTGCAGCCGGTGACCCGGGCGCCATACGCGAGCGCGTCCCGTACGCCGTGGGCTCCCGGAAAACTGGGCAGCAGGGCGGGGTGCGTGTTCACGACCCGGCCGCCGAAGCGGGCGAGGAACTCCTTGCCCACGATCTTCATGAACCCGGCCGAGACGATCAGATCGGGCTCGTACGCCGCGGTCGCCGCCGTGAGGGCCGCGTCCCACTCCTCACGAGTCCCGAAGTCCTTCACCCTGCACACGAAGGTGGGCAGTCCGGCGCGCTCGGCGCGGGCCAGGCCCTCGATGCCCTCGCGGTCCGCGCCCACGGCCACGATCTCGGCTCCGTACGCCTCGTCGCCCTCGGTCGCGATGGCGTCGAGCAGCGCCTGCAGATTCGTACCGGATCCGGAGACCAGCACGACAAGGCGCTTGGCCACGGGCTTGGCGGCCACGGCGGGGCCCTTTCTCGGGGGAGCGGGGTGCGTGCGGGCGGCCCGTTCGTGCATTCATACGAATGCTTCGCGCCCCGGGATACGGGGAAGTCTACGAAGCGGCCGACCGTCAGCAACGATACCGGCACACCGGACGGCCCCCACGGGACGGGGGCGTGGCCGGAAGGTAGCGTCTGGGGAGAGCGGGTTCGGGAACGCGCTTGTCGTGCGACGCGTTCACGAAGTGACAGCTCATGTCGGAGAGACGTATCCAACAAGGGGAAAGACGCTCACTTGATGCCGGACCGCAGTCCCCGACTCCTCACGTTCCCCCCGCAGTCGTTGCAGGGAGGGGAGCGCGGCACCGTGCTGCTCCGGGAGCGGCCCTCCTCTCCGCCGGACGCGCCCTCGGAGGGACAGAGCGGTGCGGGGCAGGACGACAATCCGTTCGCCCCGCCGCCCGAGGGCACCCCGGACCGGCCGTGGCAGCCGCGGCGCCCGGAGGGTCGGGACAGCGGCGACGACGGCCCGCAGGATGACGGCGGCCGTTCGCCGTGGGGCAGTCAGTGGAGCGACCGGCAGCCAGGGCGTTCCCAGGGC
>NZ_JAWOAI010000579.1:0-5733 GCF_033194735.1 Streptomyces sp. W16 | reverse complement strand
GTGCCGCGTCGTCGCCGACCAGGACGAGCGGCGCCGTCTCCCAGCCGCCGCGGCGCTCCGGGACCCCGTGATGGACCTCGGGTGTCGCGCCGGCCGCCGCGCACAGACGCAGCAGGTCGTCGAGGAGTTGGGCGTCCTCGGTGACGATCAGTGGTCCGCCCTGCCGCCCTCCGGCGGCGGGTGGCGGATCGTGTGTGACAGTTCCGGCCATGTTTTCCATCCCCCATCGCTGTGTCTCTCGCGTGGCCCCTGCGGTCACGCGATTCCCAAACGTGTGAAGAACCGGCGATCGGCCTCCATATGCACGGCCGACAGAAACCGGCCGAACGCGTCCGACAAACGGAACCGGCCATGAACTCGCCGCGAGCGAGGACGCGTTGGAATCACGGTGCGGGCATCACGGAAATCGTGTGGATCTTGGTCGAAAACTGTGGACAACGCAGGGCCTGTGAATATCGCCATCACCCATACCGGTGACCCCCGTACTGACCTCTGTGCGAGTTCCGCAGCGCAGCCCATCAACTACTCACAGTGACGAGCTCTGGGCATGAAAAAAGGCGGCCTCAGCCGCCTCGGGATGGCCTCACGACCACGCACAGGATGGGAAAACGGGTCCGGACATGCGACGACCCCCACCGGGGGGGAGAGTGGGGGTCGCCTTCACGGCCGACTCGGGGGGGGGAGGAGCCGGGCCGCGTTAGCACGGTCGCGAACGATCCGTGACTTCCATGGTGTACCCGAGAGCCCTCTCAGGCAAACCCACGCGCCACACCTTACGCCGAATGGGCTGCGCCTATGCTCTGGGTTGTGGAAAACCACTCCTTGCCCCGCACAGCAGCCTTCTTTGACCTGGACAAGACGGTCATTGCGAAGTCGAGCACGCTCACCTTCGGCAAGTCCTTCTACCAAGGCGGACTGATCAACCGCAGGGCCGCCCTGCGGACCGCCTATGCGCAGTTCGTCTTCCTCACCGGCGGCGCCGACCACGACCAGATGGAGCGGATGCGCAAGTACCTGTCCGCACTCTGCCGCGGCTGGAACGTCCAGCAGGTCAAGGAGATCGTCGCCGAGACACTGCACGACCTGATCGACCCGATCATCTACGACGAGGCGGCCTCCCTCATCGAGGAGCACCACCGCGCCGGCCGCGATGTCGTGATCGTGTCCACGTCGGGCGCCGAGGTGGTCGAGCCGATCGGTGAACTCCTGGGCGCGGACCGGGTGGTGGCGACCCGCATGGTCGTGGGCGACGACGGCTGCTTCACGGGCGAGGTGGAGTACTACGCGTACGGCCCGACGAAGGCCGAGGCCATCAAGGAGCTGGCCCAGTCCGAGGGCTACGACCTCGACCGCTGCTACGCCTACAGCGACTCGGTGACCGATGTGCCGATGCTCCAGTCCGTGGGCCATCCCCACGCCGTGAACCCGGACCGCACACTGCGCCGCGAGGCCATCGCGCGCGGGTGGCCGATTCTGGACTTCAACCGGCCGGTCAGGCTCAAGCAGCGGCTGCCCACGCTCTCCGTGCCGCCCCGTCCGGCACTGGTCGTGGCCGCGGCGGTGGGCGCCGCGGCGGCCACCGCGGGGCTCGTCTGGTACGCGAGCCGACGCAGGGCGGCGACCGTTTACGCCGGTTAGTGACCCTTTGAACGTAAAAGTAAAGAAGCGCGGTAAGGGGTTCCGCTTCCTCCGGCGCGGGAGTACAAAGGACTCAACGGCCCGCGAGACCAAGGACATCCGAAAGGATCACCTTAATAACGCATTTGGCCCCACGGACCGCGCATGAACACCGAGCACCCACGCGACGTCGACCCGTCGATTACGGGCCAGCCGCACCAGGTGACGGGCAATGTTCCCGACCTGATGGGCAATATTTCGAGGACGCTTGGTAACCCGGTGGAACATGCCAGCGGCGGTACGAATCCTCGTACCGCCGCAACCCGTAACGGCCTCCTACGTAGGGGGCCGTTTCCTTGCGTCAGGCGGCTCCGCGCTGCAGCGCCTCGCACACCGCCGTCGACTCGCGCGCCCCCAGCTCGACGGCCCGCCCGCAGTGCCTGATCCACGCGGCCATGCCCTCCGGAGTGCCGGAGACATAGCCGTCCAGCGCCGCCAGATAGGCCGCGCGCCCGAGCTCGGCGTGGCCGACCTCCGCCGGACACACGGACTTCGGGTCGAGACCGCTGCCGATGAGGACGATCCGCTCGGCCGTGCGCGCGACGAGCCCGTTGTGGGAGGTGAAGGGGCGCAGTGCGAGCAGTTCGCCGTGCACGACGGCGGCCGTCACCAGCGCCGGTACCGAACCGCCCGCGATGATCAGCTCCGAGAGTCCGTCCAGGCGCCCCGAGACCTCGGCCGCACCGGGCAGCGGCAGTTCGACGAGCGGCTCGTCGACCGGCTCCCCTTCCTGGCGCGGCCGTCCGACCTCGCCCTCCTTGCTCGCGGCGGCCACCAGGTGCAGCCGGGCGAGCACCCGGAGGGGCGACTGCCGCCAGATGGACAGCAGTTGGCCCGCCTCCGCGTTCAGCCGAAGGGCCGCGCCCATCGTGCGGGCCTCCGCGTCACCACTGAAGTCGGTGCGCCGACGGACCTCTTCGAGTGCCCAGTCGGCCCCGGACAGCGCGGCGGAACCACGCGCTCCGCGCAGTGCCGCCTCGGCGGTGATCTCGTTGCTGCGGCGCCGCATGACCCGGTGCCCGTAGACCCGGTCCACGGCCTTGCGCATGGACTCGACGGACTCGGCCACTCCGGGCAGCGTGCCCAGGGCCGCTAGCGGATCGGCGGTCGCACCTGTCGTACTCATGAGTACGACAGTAGCCATCCCGGCCGCGCACCCCACGATGGAGTGGTCTTCTTCACGCACACCTGCCACATACAGCTATGGCCCGACTACTCTTCGTGAACATGAAAATTGCTTTCGTCGGGAAGGGCGGCAGCGGAAAGACCACCCTGTCCTCCCTGTTCGTCCGCCACCTCGCGGCCACCGCCCAACCGGTCGTCGCCGTCGACGCGGACATCAACCAGCATCTGGGCCCCGCGCTCGGCCTGGACGAGGCGGAGGCCGCCGCACTGCCCGCACTGGGCGAACACCTCCCCCTGATCAAGGACTACCTGCGCGGCAGCAACCCGCGTATCACCTCCGCCGACACGATGATCAAGACCACCCCGCCCGGCGCCGGCTCCCGGCTGCTGCGGGTGCGCGAGAACAATCCGGTCTACGACACCTGCGCGCGCTCGGTGGAACTCGACGGCGGCGCCGCCCGTTTGATGGTCACGGGCCCCTTCACGGACGCCGACCTGGGGGTCTCCTGCTACCACTCCAAGACGGGAGCGGTGGAGCTGTGCCTGAACCACCTGGTGGACGGGCGCGACGAGTTCGTCGTGGTGGACATGACGGCGGGCTCGGACTCCTTCGCCTCCGGCATGTTCACCCGCTTCGACATCACGTTCCTGGTGGCCGAGCCGACCCGGAAGGGGGTCTCCGTCTATCGCCAGTACAAGGAGTACGCCCGCGACTTCGGAGTCGTCCTGAAGGTCGTCGGCAACAAGGTGCAGGGTCAGGACGACCTCGACTTCCTCCGCGCCGAAGTCGGGGACGACCTGCTGGTGACGGTGGGGCACTCGGACTGGGTGCGCGCCATGGAGAAGGGCCGCCCGCCCCGGTTCGAGCTCCTGGAGGACGTCAACCGCCGCGCCCTGCGCATGCTGGAGATCGCCGCCGACGCGACGTACGAACTGCGTGACTGGGAGCGCTACACGCAGCAGATGGTGCACTTCCACCTGAAGAACGCGCGGAGTTGGGGCAACGAGCGCACCGGGGCCGACCTGGCGGCGCAGGTCGACCCCGGTTTCGTGCTCGACGAGAGCGTCACCGCTTCGGTGTGAGGCGCGCCCCCTCTGGACCCTCTACTGCTTGACCGCCGGCGCCCCGGGCACGCCCTTCGGGGCCGGGGCGGGGCGGCCGGTCAGGAAGGACGTCCAGCCCGGCTTCGGTGCCTCGCCGACGTTCAGGGTGCGCAGCTTCGCCAGGGTCTGCGGGTCCTGGGCGTCCAGCCAGTCGGCCAGCTGCCGGAAGGAGACACAGCGGGTCTCGGGCTTGTTGCAGACCTTCTCGATGACCTCGTCGAGGGCACGCATGTAGGTGCCGCCGTTCCAGGACTCGAAGTGGTTGCCGATGACCAGGGGCGCGCGGTTGCCGTCGTAGGCCCGGTCGAAGCCCTTGAGCAGGCCGTCACGCATCTCGTCGCCCCACTGGTCGTACTTGTCGGGGTCGCCCTGGGTCAGCGTGCCGGACTGGTTGACCATGAAGTTGTAGTCCATGGTCAACTGCTCGTAGGAATGGCCGGGGAAGGGGACGAGCTGCATGGACAGGTCCCACAGCCCCTCCTTCTTCTTGGGCCAGATCTGGTCGTTGACGCCGCTGGTGTCGTAGCGGAAGCCCAACTGGCTCGCCGCCTTCATGAAGTTGGCCTGGCCCTCCAGGCAGGGCGTGCGGGCGCCGACGAGTTCCTTGTCGTAGTCGAAGGGCAGCGGAGAGGCCTTCTTCATCCCGGAGTTGGTCTTCCAGCTCTTCACGAACTGCTTCGCCTGGGCGATCTCGCTCTTCCACTCGGCGACCGACCACTCGCCGACCCCGCCGTTCTTGCCGCAGAAGTGACCGTTGAAGTGGGTGCCGACCTCGTTGCCCTCCAGCCACGCCAGGCGCAGCTGCTTCACGGTGTCGGAGATGCCCTGCTCGTCGTTGAAGCCGATGTCCGAGCTGCCGGGCGAGTGCTCCGGGGGCTTGTAGAGGTCGCGCTTGTCCTCCGGCAGCATGTACACGCCGCTGAGGAAGTACGTCATGTTCGCGTGGTTGGCCTTGGAGACCTTGCGGAAGTGGGAGAACAGCTTCTGGCTGTCCTCGCCGGCGCCGTCGAAGGAGAAGACCACAAACTGCGGGGGCTTCTGACCGGGCTTGAGCCGCTCGGGTCTGGGCAGGTGGGGCTGCGCCCCGGTGTACGACGTGGAGCCGTCCCCGATCAGGCGGACTCCGCTCTTGGGTGCCGGGGCGGGCGCCGCCTTGTGCGGACCGTGCGCTCCGTGCGGGGAACCGTTGTCACCGATCGCGCAACCGGCGAGCGACGCGGCACAGGCCGCGGCGATCACGGCGCCCGCGGTGATCCTCTGGGTGGCGGCCATGTCCGCCCACCTTCTTCCTTCGTTCGGACCGACGCCGATCAGGGCGTTTTCTGGCGATGTGCCGGGATTCCCAGCAGCGCCGCCAAGGTCGCACGGGGCCGAAGGTGGGATTAGTACGACAAGCCGATGAAATTCTCACTTCACTCTCTGCGGTGACTTATTAGGCTATTTGCCCGCAAAGTCTATGCTTGACCTTTACTCTGCATTACGATCCATTTACCGAGCGTTGAGATATCCCGCCGCTGCACGCCGTGACCCACGGCCGCGACCGACCCCCGCCATCGACGGGGACCACCAGTTCCGCGACCGCGCTGCCCCGGAGGAGACGGGAAGACATGTCAGCCTGCGTACCCACCCGCGCCACCGACTCGAATACGAACGAGAGTCGGACGAAGCGCGTCCACCCGCCCCACAGCCCGCCGCCGCCCCCGCACCGCCGCTTCCGCGTCGCGGGCGCCGATGTATCGGCCTCCATCGCGGTCTTCCTGATCGCCCTCCCCCTGTCCCTCGGCATCGCCCTCGCCACCGGCGCGCCCCTGCAGGCCGGCCTGGTCG
>NZ_JAWOAI010000578.1:0-5734 GCF_033194735.1 Streptomyces sp. W16 | reverse complement strand
TCGCGCTGGCCGGGCGGGCGGCGCGGTTGTTCGCCGCCGACGGGGTCGCCTCCGTGGTCGTGGACTGCGAGTCGGGGCCCGTACGGCTGGGCCTGGCCGGGCAGTTGGCCGGCGAGCTGGAGGGTACGGCGGTGACGCTGGACGAGTTGCGGGCCGACTCGATCGCCGGGCTGGTCAAGGACGTACAGAGGAGGGCCGCTTAATGCCGCAGGGACAGCCGAGTGTCGTACCCGCCGACGGGTTGACGACCCGTCAGCGGCGCAACCGGCCGCTCGTCGTCGTGCACACCGGCATCGGCAAGGGCAAGTCCACCGCCGCCTTCGGGCTGGCGTTGCGCGCCTGGAACCAGGGGTGGCCGATCGGGGTGTTCCAGTTCGTCAAGTCGGCGAAGTGGAAGGTCGGCGAGGAGAACGCCCTTCGGGTGCTGGGGGCTTCCGGCGAGGGCGGGTCCGTCGACTGGCACAAGATGGGCGAGGGCTGGTCGTGGGTGCAGCGCGACTCCCAGATGGACAACGAGGAGAAGGCCCGCGAGGGCTGGGAGCAGGTCAAGCGTGATCTCGCCGCCGAGACGTACCAGCTGTACGTGCTCGACGAGTTCGCGTACCCGATGCACTGGGGCTGGGTCGACACCGACGAGGTGATCTCCGTGCTGCGGGACCGTCCGGGGACGCAGCACGTGGTCATCACCGGGCGGAACGCGCCCGAGAAGCTCGTCGACTTCGCCGACCTCGTCACCGACATGTCCAAGGTCAAGCACCCTATGGACGCCGGTCAGAAGGGCCAGCGGGGTATCGAGTGGTGAAACTGTCGTGACTTCCTCGTCCTCCTCGTCCTCCGTCCCTCGGTTGGTCATCGCCGCGCCGTCCTCCGGCAGCGGCAAGACCACCGTCGCAACCGGGTTGATGGCCGCGTTCGCCGCGCGGGGGCTCTCCGTGTCCCCGCACAAGGTCGGGCCGGACTACATCGACCCCGGGTATCACGCGCTCGCCACCGGGCGGGTGGGGCGGAACCTCGACGCGTACCTGTGCGGGCCGGAGTTGGTCGGTCCGCTGTTCGCGCACGGGGCGCGCGGGTGTGATCTCGCCGTCGTCGAGGGTGTGATGGGGATGTTCGACGGGGCCGCGGGCGAAGGGGAGTTGGCGTCCACGGCCCATGTGGCGAAGTTGCTGCGGGCGCCGGTCGTGCTCGTGGTCGACGCGTCGTCGCAGTCCCGGTCCGTTGCCGCGTTGGTGCACGGGTTCGCTTCCTGGGATCCGGAGGTTCGGGTCGGGGGCGTGATCCTCAACAAGGTGGCGTCGGACCGGCACGAGGCGCTGTTGCGGGAGGCGTTGGACTCGGCCGGGGTGCCTGTATTGGGCGTGTTGCGACGGGCGCCGCAGGTGGACACGCCGTCCCGGCATCTGGGGTTGGTGCCGGTCGCCGAGCGGCGAGCTGCGGCGGTGGATGCCGTTGCGTCGATGGGGGCGCAGGTGTCCGCCGGGTGTGATCTTGAGGCGTTGATGGCGCTGGCGCGTAGTGCCGGTGCGTTGTCCTGCGCGGCTTGGGATGCGGCTGAGGCCCTGGCTTCTTCGCCCCCGCCGCCCCTACCCTCCCCCACTCTCGGCTTCGCTCGAGCGGGGGGACCCCCATCGTCCCTGGGGGCTGCGCCCCCAGACCCCCGCTTCGGCCCTGAAGGGGCCTCGTCCTCAAACGCCGGACGGGCTGATTTCGCCGGCCTGCGCCCGGAAGTGAACGGACGGGCCAATGATGCCCACCCCGACTCGAAAGTGACCGTTGCCGTAGCCGGCGGCCCCGCCTTCACCTTCTCCTACGCCGAACACGCCGAACTCCTCACCGCGGCCGGCGCCGAAGTCGTCGTGTTCGATCCCCTCCGTGATGAACAACTCCCGGACGGGACACGCGGGTTGGTCATCGGGGGTGGGTTTCCCGAGGTGTACGCCGCGGAGTTGTCCGCCAACGAGCCGTTGCGGAAGGCCGTTGGCGCGCTCGCCGAAAGCGGGGCCCCCGTGGCCGCCGAGTGTGCCGGACTGCTGTATCTGTGCCGGGAGTTGGACGGTCGGCCGATGTGCGGGGTGCTGGATGCCACCGCGCGGATGAGCGAACGGCTGACCCTGGGGTATCGGGACGCCGTCGCCCTGAGCGACAGTGTGCTGGCCGTGGCCGGGACGCGAATGCGCGGGCACGAGTTTCACCGGACCGTCGTCGAGCCCGGCTCGGGGGCGGCTCCCGCCTGGGGGGTGCGCGCCCCTGACCGGCGGGTCGAAGGTTTCGTACAACAGGGTGTGCACGCGAGTTATCTGCACACGCACTGGGCGGCCGAGCCCGGTGTGGCCCTTCGGTTCGTGGAGAGGTGCCGGACGTCATGAGCAGCAGCAGGTTGATCGGAGTCGGGGTGGGTCCAGGCGATCCGGAGCTGGTGACCGTCAAGGGCGTCAACGCTCTGCGGGCAGCCGATGTCGTCGTGGTGCCTGTAATGGATACCGGTGAGCGGGGTCGGGCCGAGGCCACCGTGCTGCACTACGTGCCCGAGGAGAAGGTCCTGCGGGTCGTGTTCGCGCTCAACGAGCGGACCGACCGGGCCCGGCGCGAGGCCGCCTGGGATGCCGCCGGGGCGAAGGTCGCCGAGCTGCTCGCCGCGCACGAGATCGTCGCGTTCGCCACCATCGGGGACCCGAACGTCTACTCCACCTTCACCTATCTCGCCCTGACCATCGGGGAGTTGGTGCCGGGGACCGTCGTCGAGACCGTGCCCGGGATCACCGCCATGCAGGATCTCGCCGCGCGCTCCGGGGCCGTACTCACCGAAGGGACCGAGCCGCTCACGCTGGTGCCGGTGACCGCTGGGTCCGCCGTACTGAAGGACGCGCTGGCCGGGCCGGGGACGGTCGTGGCGTACAAGTTCGGGCGGCAGGCGGGCGAGGTCGCCGAGGCGCTGCGGGAGACCGGGCGGATCGAGGACGCGGTGTGGGGGTCTGCGCTCGGGCTGCCCGAGGAGTCGATCCGGCCCGCCGCCGAACTCGACGGGGAGCCGCTGCCCTATCTGTCGACGCTGATCGCGCCCGCGCGGCGCGAGGGCGGGCGGGGCGGGAAGTTGTGACCGGTCGTAGATGTCGTGGATCAGGCCGCGAGGCCTACCACCAGCCAGATGAACGCCGCCCCCGCGACCGTGCACAGCAGCGTCGCGGGTGCCGGGTGTTCGTGGTGGGCCTCGGGGAGGATCTCGGCGGCGGCGAGGTAGAGGAGCACACCGCCGAAGAAGCCGAGATAGCCGCCGAGCAGTCCCGCGGGGATGGTCAGGAACGCCGTCGAGGCGGCGCCGGCCACCGGGGCCGCCGCGTCCGCGACCAGCATCGCGATCGCCTTGCGGCGGGCGTTGCCGTACAGGCTCGTGATCGTGTACGTGTTGAAGCCGTCCGCGAAGTCATGGGCGATGACCGCGAGCGCGACCGCCGTGCCCATGCCACCGCCCACCTGGAAGGCGGCGCCGATCGCGACCCCGTCCATGAAGCTGTGGCCGACCATCGCGGCGGCGGCCGTGAGGCCCACCTCGGGCGCCCGGCCGTTGTTCTCTTCGGCACCGTGTGCGGCCTGGCGGGCGGCGAGCAGGCGTTCGACCAGATGGGCCACGAGGAAACCGGCCACGAAGAGCAGCAGGGCGGCCGGTACGCCGAAGACCTCGCGGCCCGCCGCGCGCAGCGCCTCCGGCAGCAGGTCGAGGCCTACGACGCCCAGCATCAGGCCGCCGGCCAGGCCCAGGACGAGATGGCGGCGGTCGGTCACGCGCTGTGCCGTCCAGCCGCCGGCCAGCGTCATCAGGAACGCGCCGAGCGCGACGAAGACCGCCATAGTCCCCTTGCTATCCGATCAACCCCTGTTCGCGCACATCCTGGCCCGCTCCGCCCCCACTCGTATTGACGTTCCCCACGCTCCCCACACCCTCCCCCACGTTCCATTTGTTCCGCTTGAGAGGATCCGACCCCATGGCCGCTGCCGATACCGATGCCGCCGCCCCCACCGGCAAGGTGACCTTCGTCGGTGCCGGCCCCGGCGCCGCCGATCTGCTGACGTTCCGTGCCGCGCGCGCCATCGCCGAGGCCGACGTCGTGATCTGGGCGGCCAGCCTGGTCCAGGCGGAGGTCCTCGACCACGCGCGCGAGGGCGCCGAGATCCTGGACTCGGCGACGATGTCCCTGGAGGACGTCGTCGCCGTCTACGAGCGGGCCGGGGCGGAGGGGCTGCGCGTGGCGCGCATCCACTCCGGTGATCCGGCCCTCTGGGGCGGTACTCAGGAGCAGGTCGACCGGTGCGCCGCGATCGGCATCGCGACCGAGATCGTCCCGGGTGTCTCGGCCTTCTCCGCCGTCGCCGCCCTCGCCCAGCGCGAGCTGACGATCCCCGAGGTCGCGCAGTCCGTCGTGCTCACCCGGCTCGGCGGCGGCAAGACGCCGATGCCGCCCGGGGAGGAGGTGCGGGAGTTCGCGCGCCACGGTACGACCATGGCGATCTTCCTGTCGGCCGCGCGCAGCGGGCAGTTGGTGCGGGAGCTGCTGGAGGGCGGCTATCCGACGGACACCCCGGTCGTCGTCGCCTACCAGGCGACCTGGCCCGAGGAACTGATCGTGAAGTGCACGATCGCCACGCTGGAGGAGACGGTCAAGGAGCACAAGCTCTGGAAGCACACCCTCTTCCTGGTCGGCCCGGCCCTCGACGCCCACGGCACCCGCTCGCACCTCTACCACCCGGGCCATTTCCACGGCTACCGCAAGGCCGACCCGGAGGCCCGCAGGGCCCTGCGCTCGCGGGGTGCGAGCACGTGATCACGGTCGTGGGGACGGGGACGGGGGCGCCCGTCGCGGACGACGTGCTCGCCGGTGCCCGGCTCGTCGTCGGCGGGCGGCGGCATCTCGCCACCGTCACGGCCCCGGCGGACACCGAGCAGATCGTCCTCGGTCCGCTCGCGCCCGCCCTCGACACCATCGAGGCATACGTCGAGAAGGGCGAGCCGGTCGTCGTGCTGGCCTCCGGGGACCCCGGGTTCTTCGGGATCGTACGGGCGCTGGCGGAACGGTTCGGCGCCGACGTCCTCGACGTACGCCCCGGTGTCTCCTCCGTCGCCACCGCCTTCGCCCGCGCCGGCCTGACCTGGGACGACGCGGTCGTGGTCAGCGCGCACGGACGCGATCTGCGTACGGCGGTCAACGTGTGCCGCGCGCATCCCAAGGTCGCCGTGCTGACCGGGCCGGGGGCCGGTCCCGCCGAGCTCGGCGCCGCGCTCACCCACCGGGCCGCCGGGCGCGTCCTCGTCGTCGCGTCCGCGCTGGGCTCCGGGGAGGAACAGGTCGAGCGGGTCACGCCCGCCGAGGCCGCCGCCCGGGACTGGGGTACGGCGGTGAGTGTGGTGCTCTGTCTCGACGAGTCGCGGGGCCTCGGTGCCGTGCGGACGGTCGCCGGGGCTGCCGTAGGGCCCGCCCAATGGGCCCTGGACGAGCGGGAGTTCGAGCACCGGGACTCGATGATCACCAAGTTCGAGGTACGGGCGCTGGCCCTGGCCCGGCTCGGGCCGCGGCTCGGCGAACTGGTCTGGGACGTCGGCTCCGGCTCCGGCTCCGTGGCCGTCGAGTGCGCGCGGCTCGGCGCCGCCGTCACCGCGGTCGAGAAGACCCGGGACGGTGTCGAGCGGATCCGCGCCAACGCCGAGGCGCACGGCGTCGACGTGCACACCGTGCACGGGGCG
>NZ_JAWOAI010000577.1:0-5754 GCF_033194735.1 Streptomyces sp. W16 | reverse complement strand
CGGTCCAGAGCATGCGGGCCGCCCTGGCCAGCGGCGGGCTGACACCCGACGACATCGGCTACGTCAACGCGCACGGCACCGCCACCAAGCTCGGCGACATCGCCGAGGCCCGCGCGGTGCGCACCGTCTTCGGCACCAGCGGCGGCCCCGCCGTCAGCAGCTCGAAGTCGATGACCGGCCATCTGCTGGGCGGCGCGGGCGCAGTCGAGGCGGCCGTGTGCGCGCTCGCCCTGAGCACCGGCCGGCTGCCTCCCACGCACAACCTCCAGGACGTGGCGCCCGACTGCGAACTCGACCATGTGCGCGGCACCGCCCGGCCGAGCGGGACGGAGGCCGTGCTGTCGAACTCCTTCGCGTTCGGCGGCCACAACGTGAGCCTGCTCCTCGGCCGGGCCGGCTCCCGCACCAGACGCGGTCGCTGACACCGCGACCGGCATGGCGTCAGACGTCACGACCGAGCAGAAGACCCGTAACGCGAAAGGACGTTCCGTGAACATCGACGGCATCGACCATGTCGAGTTCTACGTCGGGGATGCCCAGCAATGGGCGTTCTCCCTCTGCACCGCCTTCGGATTCCGGCTGGTGGGCCAGGCAGGTCCTGACACCGGCCTCGACGGCCGCCGTTCACTGCTGCTGAGCCAGGGCGGCACCTGGATCGTGCTCACCTCCGCGCTGACCGCCGACCACCCGGTCGCCGACTACGTCAGCCGGCACGGCGACGGAGTCGCCGGCATCGCCTTCGAGGTGAGCGACGCGGTCCGGGCGCACACCGAAGCGGTCCGGGCGGGCGCCGTCTCGGTGTCCGAACCCGTCACCCACGCCCGCTGCGGAACCGAGGTCACCACCGCCACCGTGGCCGGCTTCGGCGACGTCACCCACACCTTCGTCCAACGCGTCGGCGACCGGACCGAGTTCCTGCCCGGCGTCATGGACGTGTTCGCCGCCGATCCCGACGGACCCGAGGCACTGATCAGCGTCGTCGACCACGCGGCGGTGTGCCTGCCCGCGGGGCAACTGGACGAGACCGTCGCCTTCTACGAGAAGGTCTTCGGTTTCTCCCAGATCTTCGAGGAGTTCATCGAGGTCGGCGAACAGGCCATGGACTCGAAGGTGGTCCAGAGCCCCTCGGGGAAGGTCACCTTCACCCTGATCCAGCCGGTACCGGGCCGCCGCCCCGGCCAGATCGACGACTTCATCGCCCGCCACGGCGGCGCCGGAGTACAGCACCTCGCGCTGCTCAGCGACGACATCATCGCCACCGTCGAGACGCTGAAGAGCCGCGGTGTCCCCTTCCTCGACACACCCGCGACCTACTACGACGAACTCGAACAGCGCCTGGGCCGCACCGACCTGCGCCTGGACGACCTGCGCCGCACCAATGTCCTGGTCGACCGCGACCACTGGGGCCAGGTCTTCCAGATCTTCGCCCGCTCCATGCACGTACGCCAGACCTTCTTCTGGGAGGTCATCGACCGGCACGGCGCCCGCACCTTCGGCAGCGGCAACATCAAGGCCCTCTACGAAGCCGTCGCCCGCGAGGAGACCGCCCGGGTCTGACCGGCACCACCGGTCCCCGCCGCAGTCTCCCGGCCCGCGACACCCGCATGCCCCACACAGGAGAAGAACTGTGAACCCCGAAGAACCGAACCGCTTCGAACTCACCGACGCGGAACGCGCGTTACTGCCCACCGACACCGAGATCGACCACTACCTCGAACACGGCTGGTACCTGTCGAAGAAGCTCCTCACCGACGAGGAGACGCAAGTGCTGGTCGACGCCGGCGAACGCTTCTACGCCGGCCACCGCGACCGCACCCTGCCGGCCCGCCCGCCCAAACTCGCCTACTGGGAGCCCTCCGCCGGATCCGTGCAGCGGCACAACGACTACATCCACTACGAGGACGACACGATCGGCCGCGTCCTGCGCAAGCCGCTGATCGGGGCGGTCGCCGCCCGGCTCGCCGAGGCCGAGGAGATACGGCTGTTCCAGTCGACCCTCATCCTCAAGCCGCCGCTGCCCGAGGAGCAGAGCAACGTCGTGCCCTGGCACTTCGACAAGCACTACTGGGCCAACTGCACGTCCGAGAACATGCTGACCGCCTTCATCCCCTTCCACGACTGCGACGAACAGCTCGGCACCATCACCATGGTGGACGGCAGCCACCGCTGGAAGGAGACCTCGGCCAACGACCACACCTCGCTGCACTTCGCCGAGCGCGACCCGAGCCAGCTGGACGCGATGCTGGAGGAGAACGCGGCGTTCAACAACGCCGAGGTCCGCAAGGTCCCGATGAACATCCCGCGCGGCCACATGAGCTTCCACCACTGCCGCACCTACCACGGCAGCGGCGCCAACCGCGCCGACCGCCCGCGCCGGGCCGTCTCGCTGCACCTCCAGGACGGTGCCAACCGCTACCAGGACTTCCGCCGCTCCGACGGCTCGTCGGTGTCGTACAACCACGACGTGCTGGTCCGGCGCGACGCCGCCGGCCGGCCCGACTACGCCGACCCCGAGTACTGCCCGGTGCTGTGGCGCTCCTGACCGGCGGCCCGCGGGAGAAGACCGTGTTGCGTAGCGCCGTCGTGGTCGGCACCGGCATGATCGGCACCTCGGTGGCCCTGGCACTGCGGGCCCAGGGGGTGACGACTTACCTCGTCGACCGGATCCCCGAGGTGGCGCGCACCGCCGAGGCCATCGGTGCGGGAATCGCCCAACTACCCCGCGAACCAGTGGAGTTGGCCGTACTCGCGGTCCCGCCGAGCGGTACGGCGGACGCGCTCGCCGAATGGCAGGGCCGGGACCTGGCCGAGAGCTACACCGACGTGGCGAGCGTCAAGGGCGGGCCGCACCGCCAGATGACCGCGGCCGGCTGCGACCTGACCCGGTTCGTCGGCGGACACCCGATGGCAGGCAGTGAACGGTCCGGGCCCACGGCGGCCCGGAGCGACCTCTTCCACGGCCGCCCCTGGGTGCTCACCCCCTCCCGGCACTCCGGGGACGCCGCACTCGGACGCACCCAGCAACTGGTCCAACTGTGCGGAGCCCGGCCGCTGTTGATGGACCACGCCGAGCACGACCGCGCGGTGGCCCTCGTCTCGCACACCCCGCACCTGGTGTCCAGTCTGCTGGCCGCCCGGCTCGCCGACGCCGGCGACGACCAGCTCCAGCTGGCGGGCCGGGGACTGCGGGACACCACCCGGATCGCCGCGGGCGACGTCGGACTGTGGACGGACATCCTCGGCAGCAACGCGGAAGCCGTGCACACCGTGCTGACCGACCTGTCCGCCGACCTGAGCGAGGTCCTGGCCGCACTCGACCGGCTGGGCCTCGGCGGGCCGGCGGGGGAGGAGGCCGTGACCATCCTGCGGTCCGCCCTCGCCCGTGGCATCGAGGGCCGTGAACGACTCGACCCGCCCGCACCGCACACCGCCGCGGACACCGACGGCACGGACGGCAGGCCGCACGACGACGTTCGCGAGTCGGACCCGCCCGTCCGGCCCGTCCCGGCCCTGCGCAGGTGACACCCGAACGGCCCGCGCCACGGCAGAGGACCACCGGGGAGACCCCGACGACCCACAAACCAGTGGAGACCGACCCATGAACACCCGACGGTTAGACGTCTGCCTGATCGGCGCGGGCCCCCGCGGGCTCGCGGTGCTCGAACGGATCTGCGCCAACGCGGAGGAGGTCGCACCCGGCACGGACGTCACCGTGCACGTCGTGGACCCCTTCCCGCCCGGCGCCGGGCGGGTCTGGCGCACCACCCAGCCCCGGCGGCTGCTCACCAACACCGTGGCGTCCCAGACCACCGTGTTCACCGACGAGAGCGTGGAGATGGCGGGCCCGCTGGTCCAGGGCCCCAGCCTGTACGAGTGGGCCCGCTTCCTCGCGCTCGGCCTGGAGGACGAGGACGGCCCGGACTGCCCGGAGTCCGTGCTCGCCGAGGCCCGCGCCCTGACCCCCGACTCCTATCCCACCCGCGCCTTCTGCGGGTACTACCTGGGCTGGGTGTTCCAGCGGGTACGGAACACCGCCCCACGACAGGTGACCATCGTCGTCCACCGGGCCAGAGCGGTGGCGCTGCGCGACGAGAGCCCCGGCGGCAGCCAGTGGGTGCGGCTGGAGAACGGCATCGTGCTGACCGGCCTGCACGCGGTCGTGATGGCCCAGGGACATCTGCCGCTGCGCGCCACCACCCGCGAGAGGCGGCTCTCGGCCTTCGCCGACCGGCACGCCCTGCGCTACATCCCGCCGGCCAATCCGGCGGACACGGACCTCTCGGACATCCGCTCCGACGACCACGTCGCCCTGCTGGGCC
The DNA here is from genome assembly GCF_033194735.1 of Streptomyces sp. W16. NCBI lineage: Bacteria > Bacillati > Actinomycetota > Actinomycetes > Kitasatosporales > Streptomycetaceae > Streptomyces > Streptomyces sp. W16. Next base: position 1,435 of record NZ_JAWOAI010000577.1, on the reverse strand, counting down.
TCGGTCTCAACTTCTTCGACTACATGGCCCTGTTCACCGAGGGCAGGGGCGGCACCTACCGGCGGCGCGACGGACGGCTCCGCTACGTCCCGTCGGGACTGGAACCGAGGCTGAGCGCGGGTTCCCGCCGGGGACTGCCGTTCCACGCGCGCGGCGAGAACCAGAAGGGCCCGCACGGCCGCCACACGCCCCTCCTGCTGACGCCGGAGGTCATCAAGGACCTGCGCACCCGGTCCGAGACCTGGGGCGGCCTGGACTTCCGCACCGCGATCTGGCCGCTGGTCGCCAAGGAGGTCGAGACCGTCTACTACACGACCCTGCTCACCGCCCGCGGCCGGACCGCCGAGGCCGAACGGCTGTGTGCGGAGTATCCGTCCGCGCCCGCCGGCGGCGCCGAGGAGGCGCGGATACTGGCCGCGGCCGGCATCGGCCCCGGTGAACGCTGGGACTGGGAGCGCGTGGCCCGGCCCTTCGACGGGCTGTCCTTCGCCTCGCCCCGCGACTTCCAGGACTGGCTCCTCGGCTATCTGCGCGCGGACGTGGACGCGGCCCTCGCCGGCAACGTGGACGGCCCGCTCAAGGCCGCACTGGACGTGCTGCGCGACGTACGCAACGAAGTACGCCTGCTGGTGGACCACGGCGGACTCGTCGGCTCCTCCCACCGTGACGACCTCGACGGCTGGTACACGCCGCTCAACGCGTTCCTGTCGATCGGCCCGCCGGCCCGGCGTATCGAGGAAGCCGTCGCACTCATCGAGGCGGGGGTCCTGCGGGTGCTCGGCCCGGACACGACGGCACGCCCGGACGCCGAGAAGGGGGTGTTCGTCCTCGACTCGGCACGGGTGCCCGGCTCCCGGTGCGAGGCGAACGTACTGGTCGACGCCCGGCTCCCGGCCGTCGACCTGCGCACCACCGCCGATCCACTCCTGACCTCCCTCCTGGAGCAGGGCCAGTGCCGACCGCACGTCCTCACCGGCGACGACGGAGTGCGCTACGAGACCGGCGGCCTCGCCGTCTCCCCCTGCCCCTTCCACCTGCTGGACGCCGAGGGCGTACCCCACCCGAGAAGGTTCGCGTACGGCGTCCCCACCGAGTCCGTCCACTGGGCGACGGCGGCGGGCATCCGCCCGGGCGTCAACTCGGTGACCCTGGGCGACGCCGACGCCCTGGCCCGCAGCCTGCTCCTCCTCGGCGGGGTGTCCGACACGAGCGTCGAGAACGCGGAGGTGGTCGTGCCGTGACGGGAATCGGGCGTGGGGAGGGGCTGGGTGCGGGCCTCGACGCCGGGCTGCTCAGCCCGGTGTCGGCGGGTACCGCTGCCGCGGCTGCCACCTCCGACGAGGCCTGGCTGCAGGCCCTGCTGGACGCGGAGGCCGCGCTCGTACGGGCTCAGGCGGCGCTCGGTGTCGTACCCGAGCGGGCCGCCCGGACGATC
>NZ_JAWOAI010000576.1:0-5765 GCF_033194735.1 Streptomyces sp. W16 | reverse complement strand
CGGCGGCTGGCGCCCGGACCCGGCGCGGATCCTCTTCGCGGGCAACGGGCGGCAGGCGATCTCGGCCGTCGTCACCGCCCTGGTGCCGCCGGGTGCCCGGCTCGGTGTCGAGGAGTTGACCTACCCGGTCATCAAGGCCGTCGCCGCCCGGCTCGGAATCACCCTCGTCCCGCTGGCCATGGACGACGCCGGACTCGTCCCGGAAGCCGTCGAGGAGGCGCACGCCGCCGCCCCGCTGCACGCCGTCTACGTCCAGCCGAGGCTGCACAACCCACTCTCACTCACCATGCCCGCCCAGCGCGTCGAGCGGCTGGCAGAGGTACTGCTCGGGCTGGGGATCCCCGCGATCGAGGACACCATCTGGGCCTTCCTCCGCGACGAACTGCCGCCCCTCGCCGCGTACGCCCCCGAACTGACGGTCCTGATCGACAGCCTGTCCAAGCGCGTCGCCCCCGGCCTGACCCTCGGGTTCGCGGTGGCACCCGGCGCCCTGGCGGGCGAGATCGTCTCCGCCCTGCGCTCCGGCGGCTGCACCCCGGGGCGGTTCGCCCTGGAGGTGGCCCACCGCTGGCAGCAGGACGGCACGGTGAAGGCGCTGGTGGCGGCCAAACAGAAGGAAGCGGCCGTACGACAGGGAATCTCGGCCCGGCAGCTCGCCGGGTTCGCCGTGCGGAGCGATCCCCGCTCCTTCCACTGCTGGTGGCAACTGCCCCGCCCCTGGCGCGCGGACACCTTCGTCGCGGCGGCCTCGCGGCACGGCATCGGGGTGGTACCGGCCGCCGCGTTCACCGTCGGCAGCAACCACTCCCCCAACGCCGTCCGCCTGGGCCTCGCCACCCCTGAACCGGACACCCTCTCCCAGGCACTCGGCACCCTCGCCGAACTCGCCCGCTCCACACCGGAGGACCTCGTCACGGACTGAGGTCGGCCGACTTCGCGAGTTCGGCTCAACTGCAATGCGTCAGTCACCCAGAGTTCCGGTAAAGTGGCCCTGCGTGAAGTCAGCCGGCGCTGCTCAACCCTATTTTCCCGTTCCATCCGCGCAGCACCATGAGTCACTCGATCATCATCGATGACGGGCCCTGCATGAGGGCGAGTCATCTTTTGGAACATCGCAGCGCATATAGCCATGCTACCGAATTTAAGGTATTTAACCATCCTTATCGGTACACGATCTCCATTTGATGGTGGTGCAGCCATTTGACAATCAAGCAGGTACCGCAGAGGCACGTTCCGATCATCGCGGAGCACGACACGTGGATAAGCGTGGACCCGATAATCGGCTGCCCTGCAAATTGCTCGTACTGCTACCTTGGACCGATCGGATTGAAGGCGAGGAAGCCCAGGCCACGAGTCAACCCAGAGGAGGCTGTGAACATGTTATGCAGGTACCTTGAGGAAACGCGTGGAGATATGGCCGGACACCTGGATTCCACACCGATCTGCCTGGGTAACTATACGGATATGCTACTCACCTCAGAGAACCGTGAGTATTTTCGATTATTCGCGCACGAACTTGCATGTGTACGTCCGGCTCGGCCGCTCGTCGTGGTATCCAAGGGCCGCATGCCCCGATCCCTCATGGCGGATCTCGACAGCCTTGGCATTGACATCGTGATCTTCTGTTCGCAGTCCTTCCATCGCACGACACTGGCACAGCGAACCGAGAAAGGCCCCGTCCTCAGCCCGGCGGAGACTTTCAGCGCCGGGGAAAGCTGCCGTGACAGCAAGAACATCACGATGGTCCACTATTGGCGACCCATCACTCGGAAGTCCGTGCCGTCCAGGAACTGGGCGGTGCATACGATCCAAAGGCTCAAGGACTCAGGGTACCGCTGCTCGGTTGCCATCGGCTTGTCCATCGGAGCAGGAATTGCTCAGCATGACCTCATCGAGACGGGGTTATTAGCAGCTCGGTCCGACACATGCGACGAAATGTGGGACGACGAGGTCTGGCAGGACATCAATTCCGCGGCAGCGACGGTCGGGTACCCGGTCTACCGCAGCACTTCATGCGCAATTGCACTGGCTACCGGAAAAGCTGAAGCTCTCGGTGTGTGGGACAGCCGGCGGGGTGCCGCCAAGCAGTGCCTGCCGTGCAATTGTCCAAAATCTCAGCGAGCCGTTTGCCAGTCGCGGACTCTTCAGTCGACATCACTGGAGGAGCCGCTGGAATGGATCGCCAGTCAATTGGGCCAGGATGTTTCTCGCTTCGAGGTGCTTCCCGGAAAGCGTGTCCGAGTGCCCGGTGAAGTACAGCAATCAATGATCAGTCTTACGCTTCACAAATATCAGATCGAACTGCTACCAGAATCGATTTCAGCTGAGCGCGCCTGGCTTGGCCGTTTCGGCAGAGGAGGCGACAATGAATAACACTGGAACGATGGTGTCCGAGCTTCTCCCATCCTGGCTGACCGATGCCGCAAACCGCCTGCGCGGCATCACCGGGTTCGTGACGGTCCATCCCAACGGTGGCGATCCACGAACGCTCGCCTTCTCTCGCTACGAGCACGTCACCAGGGTCACTTCGCTGGCACTGTCCTTGAGTGAAGACCGAAGGCTCCCCCGAGAGGAGGTGTTGCTTCTCTCGTGGCTGCACGACATTAACCGTTGGCCATTTTCCCATAATTCAGAGAGAGGAAATTTTGATCACGCCGACGACATTGAGCGTTTCGTTGCGGGCAGGTTGCCGACGACAGCAGTGAGGCAGGCCGTCGGTATCGCGCGCAAAGATGTCACCGGTCTCCATCAGACAGCCCGCGCCGTGCTCCTTTCCGACATCGCTACCGGTCTCCTTGAGGACACGCTGTTCACGATCACCGGTTTGAACCTCTCCCCTTCCGAGCTTCCGAACGATGCCCTCGATCTGCTTCGGCTACCTGTTGGGGACTATTCGTTTCTGGAAGAACTCCAACACCTCTACACACTGCTCAACCAAGAGAAGGATGTGTCACGGTACACCCGTGATTTCAACTCGCTGGTTTTCAGGTCGACAAGGAAGTTTCTCACCGATCACGGTTTCCTGAACGCCGACCCGCTTGAGAGCGAAAGGTTCCGGGAGATTCAGTCGTCGCTGCGTTCCGACTACTTGGAGCAGAAAATCTTTCCGCTGAACAACGAGAAGGTCTGCCACGGCTCGATGATCCGCAGGGCCATCGTGGATCCTGTCATCAGTCGTATCGGAGTGGAAGCAGCCGCTCTGCTGACCCGGTGGACCGAAGTCGACATGGTGGCTTATGCACTGCGCGAGCATTTGGCCACCGAAGAGACGATGGCAGCACTTGCACCAACCCTTGACTATGTTCAGAGGTTCGAGCCGAACCGCTGTTTCATGTGAATGACGCAGGGAACTCTTCAGGTTGTCAGTGGCTCGCACGGCGCCAAGCGCTCAGATATTCTTGGTAAATAAATTTCTGCGCATGATTGCCGCGGAAAGAGTAGCGCTTCAGGGTTGTTCGGGCACCGATCCAGAGGCCTTCCACTCTTGGAATTCCGGGTAGCGTGGCAGCGACCGAAGAAACGCCCTCTGCGAGTTGTTGCTCCAGCGGGGTAATCTCGGCCGTGCTCAGTCCAAGACGTTCGTTGAGTTGCCGAGTTATATCGTCAATGCCACGCTCGAATCGAAGAGCGTCTTCCTCGGTCCTGATATCGCGAACGAGGTTCCGCAGAGTTCCAGCCTGCCTCCGGTAGCTCATGATGCGATCGCAGACCAGATCGATCCAGTCCCGTTGAGGGCGAACACCTGCCTCTTCGTTGTTCCACAGCCGCCCTCCTACCAGGGGCAGTTCAAGACGCAGCAACTCAAGGTGCCGTGCCAGCGAAGAGCCCGCACGTTCCCCGAGTCCTTCATGAATGCCGCGAATTGACTTTATGACGTCTACCGCCGTCTCCTCGTCCATCTCATCGGACAAGATCTGGCTGGTGACGGCGAAGTCCCGCCGAAGGCCATGAGGTTGATAGGCGTGGCCGGTGACGGTCGCTCGCGCCTGGTAGCGGAGAGATCTCGCAAGTGCCGCGATGAGATTGGAGGGCTCCACGCTTTCAGGCATCAAGGGACGAAAAAGCTCGCCAATGGCGAAGGACGTCGCACGAGCCCATTCGCCCAGGCGGTCCGGTTCGATCCCGTCCGCCGTCGGCACACGGACCAAGTGATGCGGAATCTGGCTCTGATGGAAGTCATTCCACTGCAGAATCCGCCGCCGAAGTCCGGCGTTACCCGATGCTTCCGCTTCCCGGTCGCAGGCATCCATTGAATGCAGAAAAGACAGCAACGCATCCACGCCCCGGGTCTGCAGCGTCCTCAGCACTTCCGATTCCGCACTGTCGAGACGTTGCACCGCATCAGGAAGAATCTGCACCGGTGCAACGAGGCCGAGCTCAAAAAGGCGCCGCAGCAGATACGGCTCCTCACCGAACTGCTCTGCAGTTGGACTGAGATGGATTGGGTGAATTACCCGTACCGCCGGCTGGAGAATCAGTGACTGAACGAGCTCGACATAGGACTGGCGCGCAAATGGATCCCTGCTTCGCTCACCGCGATTCTGTGCAGTGATAAATTCCTGCGCACTAATAAAGGTGGAGTTGTCAAGCGCAATGGGAGGCACGGTCACATCGCAAATTCTACCGTCAGGAATCTTGATGCGCCAGTACGCTGCCGAGTATGACGCCGTGCCGTGATACGAATCTTGAAAGTGACGTTTCAGCACGCACGCAACGGGTAGCGCGATCATACCTTGGTGATCGCACATCGCGGTAGAGATCGCCGGTTGTGGCGGTTGTGGAAGGCGGGATAATTTCAGCCCACATGGCCAATTCAAAGCCGGAGAATTGGATCGTGATGTGTTCTCTTCCTGTCATGTGGGGCGCCAGTTCCGAGTGGTTTCGTCGGTACGCCGGCGGGCGTCGCAAGGTCACACACGCCCACGACGCCGGTAAGTCTGCCCCCGGTTCTGCCCCTGCGGACTTCCCTCCACCCGGTGTCCGTCCGGTAAGAGGGAAGGGCACCCGTCGAGCGAAGGGGAACCGCGTATGCGCATCCAGGGAGAGAACCACTCGGGCGCCGACCGGGCAGCCGCACGCCCCGCGTCCCGGCCGACCGCCGCCCTGCCTCCGCTCGCCGCTCTCCAACGGGCCGCAGGGAACGCCGCGGTGACCCTCGCGATCCAGCGGTCACGGGACGAGCAGCGCGCCGAAGGACAGCACGGCGAGCCCGATGTGATGGACAGTGCGCCCCAGGGCCACGTCACCGAAGCGGCCGTGCCCGTTCGGCGGCGGTCGTCCGTCACAGATGCCGTCGGCTCCCCCGGCCGCCCCCTGGAACCCCGCATCCTCCAACGTGCCGAGCAGGCCTACCGCATGGGCTTCGGTCACGTACGCGTGCACAGCGGCCCGGTCGCCCAGCGCTCGGCCGAGGAACTCGGCGCCCTTGCCTACACCACCGGTTCGCACATCGTGCTCGGCGGCGGCCGGGTCGACGACGAGGTGATGTACGAAGAGGTCGACCACGTACGTCAGCAGGCTCTGGGGCCCGTGCCCGGCACCCTCAACGGCACGGGCGAGAAGGTCTCCCACCCCGACGACCCGTTCGAGCGGAGCGCCGGCGCCAACGGCCGGAAGCTGGCCCGGGGCGCCGCCCCCGATCTCGCCCTGCCCGGAGCCGCCGTACCGGCCGGGGCGGTGCAGCGCCGCGTGGGGGCGGGTGTGGGTGCAGAAGGGCATGTCGACTCGGACGTCTCCGTCCAGCGGGCGGACCGGCCCGGCCCGTC
>NZ_JAWOAI010000575.1:0-5769 GCF_033194735.1 Streptomyces sp. W16 | reverse complement strand
GCTGGGCCTGGCAGGCGGCGGCCGCGGCGAGAATGCCCACCAGGGCAACGGCCACCTGTCGTCTGCGTGCGATCATCAATTCACCCCACTGTGGTCATATTTACCCACCCATAGGTATGAACCTCACCGCCCCCGCAAACGGCTTCCGGCCTCCGATGACCCGTCCGGTGTGCGCGTGCGGGGGATCACCGGGTGGCGCGGACCGTTCGTCGCACCGTTCGTCGACGCGATCGACCGTCCGCCGCAGCCCCCTGTGCGCGCCCTGTCCCCGGGCCGCACGCTGCGATGCCATACGGCCATGACGGCCGGACCCACGCTCACCAACGGAACGACCGCCGAGCACGAGCTCGCCGCACTGCAGCGCGAGCACGGCAGGCCGCTCTTCGCGCTGCTGCTCCGGCTCTGCGACGGCGACCGCCAGCGCGCCGAGGACCTCGTCCAGGAGACCCTGGTACGGGCCTGGCAGCACCCCGAGGCGTTGCGTGCCGACGACTTCGAGTCCGTACGGCCCTGGCTGCTGACGGTGGGCCGGCGGCTCGCCATCGACGCGCGGCGGGCCCGGCAGGCACGACCGCCCGAGGTCGGGGACGCGGTGCTGGAGAACGCGCGGGTGTGTGCCGATCACGCGGAACGGTCGGCGGCGACGCTCGATGTGCGGGAGGCTGTGAAGACTCTCACTCCGGAGCACCGTGAAGTCCTGGTGCTCGTGTACTTCCAGGGGGCGAGTGTGGCGGAGGCCGCGGCGGCCCTCGGGATTCCGCCCGGTACGGTGAAGTCCCGTGCCTATTACGCGCTCCGCGCCCTGCGCCGGGTGCTTCCGGGCTATGCGGCCGACCTGCGGTGAAACCAACTCCTTAGTCAAACCTCCGTAAAGCGCCTTGCTCGGGACCCTGGTTGAGTAATCGGCTGTCCTCATCCGTGTTCCGGACTGGGGGGCTCGGGGTTCCTGACGGAGCCTCGGGCCGGGCGACGCGCACGCACCGGAGGAAGGCAGGAAGGGATGCTGCACAGAGGTCAAGAGAGCACGGACGGCACCGGTGGCGGTGAACTCACCGTCCCCATGGCGTGGTTGTACGCCGAGTACATCGCCGACGAACTGCTGCGGACCGGCGACCTGATGCCACCGACGTCCTTCGAGTTCCGCGCGGGACGGGACGCGCTGGCACTGACCATCTTCCTCTCCGACACGGACGGCGAATTGTCCGGTATCCGGGTGGTCACCCAACTTGAGACCTGGCTTTCGCTCACGGCGTACGACCAGCCGTGGCAGGACTGGGTCCGTGAACGTATCTCCAAGTTGACGGCGGACGCGGTCGAGTCCGGCGCCGACGCACCGGATCTGGCGCTGGCGGAGAACGCCTGGCGCTGGCTGGAGGAGACCGAGCTGCTCGCGCCCGATCTGGACGCGGTACCGGGAGGCGGTCCGGTGACCGGTGAGGACGACGGGCCGAAGGTCTGGACGCCCGCCTGGCAGCTGGGTCTGCCGCTCGGCCATCTCGCCATCCATCTTTTTTGAAACGGGGACCAATCCATGGGCCCGACCGCTACGAATTCGTGATGGCCATTCTGTGTGTGCCTTGAGTGATTCGGCGGGCTGGTGCGTACCGATGGGAGCAAGGAGTAACCCCACCCGCACCTAACGGCACGAGGATTCGTCATGAGGTCCCTGGAAAGGCATCGCGACGTCGGCGCGTACGCGCTCGGCGTGCTGGACGAGGCGGAGGCCTTCCGCTTCGAGGATCACCTCATGGAGTGCACTAGCTGCGCGGCTCATGTGACCGAATTCGGTCCCGCCTCACGGCAGTTGATGCTGTACCGGCGGGCGACGCCGCGCTACGTGCACCCCATGGCGCAACCCGGGCCCCGGCTGCTCGACCGGTTGCTCGGCGAGGTGGCCGCCCGTCAACGCGCCGGACGGCGGCGTTTTCTGTACGCCGTGGCCGCCTCGGTGGTACTGGCCGTGGGAGGCCCCGCGGTGGCGACGTTCGCCGGAAACGGCGACGGGGCCGTGCAACTCACCGCGACCGACGCCAAGTCGGGCGTGTGGGCACAGGTCAGGGCCGCGAACGAGAACTACGGCAGTGATGTGTCCCTGAAGATCAAGGACGGCGCGGGCCCCCGCTCCTGTCGTCTCGTGGTCGTCGGCCGGGACGGTTCCGAGCAGGTCGTGACCAGTTGGAACGTACCCGCGCACGACGCGACGATGATCACGATGCAGGGTGGCGCGGCGATGCACCCCGACGAGATCGACCACTACGACGTACGGACGGCCGACGGACAGCAGTTGGTCCGGCTCACCTCGCACTGAAGTCCCGCCCTGTGGTGATGGATCAACTCCTGGCCGCCCGAAGGCTGCTTGCCGCCGGGGCGGTCATGGAGACGGCCGGGGACGGCGCCCTGACCGGGCAGGCGCTCCCGGGGCTGCACGAGGACCTGTTGACGTCGGACCCCGGCGGACGTGACGGAGCCGACCTCTGGCTGTAGGGCTCCGGCTATTTGAGCAGTCTCGACATCCGTCGGTCCGCGAGCGGCTTGCCGCCCGTCTGGCAGGTGGGGCAGTACTGGAGCGAGGAGTCGCTGAAGGACACCTCGCGGATGGTGTCGCCGCAGACCGGGCAGGGCTCGCCGGTGCGGCCGTGGACGCGCAGGCCGCTCTTCTTCTCCGACTTCAGGCGGCCCGCCGCCACGCCCCGGGAACGTTCGACGGCCTCAGTCAGTGTGGTGCGCAGGGCCGTGTAGAGCGTGTGCGTCTCGGCCGCCGTCAGTGACGACGCGAGCTTGAACGGGGACATCTTCGCCGCGTGCAGGATCTCGTCGCTGTACGCGTTGCCCACCCCGGCGATCAGGGTCTGGTCGCGCAGGGCGCCCTTGAGCTGCCGGCGTTCGTCCTTCAGGAGTTCGGCGAAGCGCGGCTCGTCGAAGTCGTCGGCCAGGGGGTCGGGTCCGAGGCGGGCGACGCCGGGAACCGACTGCGGGTCGGCCACGACGTACACCGCGAGGCGTTTCTGTGTGCCCGCCTCTGTGAGGTCGAAGCCCTCGCCCGTCTCCAGGGCCACCCGGAGCGCGAGCGGGCCCTTGCCGGGGCGGGGCGGGCCGTCCGGGAGGCGGTCCTTCCAGTGCAGCCAGCCCGCGCGGGCGAGGTGGGTCACGAAGTGCGGGCCGCCGTCCGTCTCGACGTCCAGGAACTTGCCGTACCGGTGCACGGCCGCCACCTCGTGTCCCTCCAGCGCGGTGGGCGGAGGGTCGTACGTCTTCAGGACGCTGATGGCGACGGGCAGCACCCGTACGATCTCGTGGCCGACGAGGTGTTCGGTCAGGAAGTCCTTCAGCGCTTCGACCTCGGGAAGTTCCGGCATACGTCCAGGGTGCCATCAGTGACCCGTGGGGTCAGGTCAGATCGTGTCAGGTCCGGTCGGATCCGGTCCGGTCCGGCACCACGAACTCGCACCACACGCACTTGCCGCCGCCGCGCGCCTCCACGCCCCACACGTCCGTGAGCAGGTCGACCAGGAGCAGACCTCGCCCCGAGACGCCGTCCTCGCCTGCCTCACGGCGGCGCGGCAGTGCGCTGGAGGAGTCCTCGACCTCGACGCGCAGCCGGCGGTCGGGGCCGGTGAGGACTCTGAGGGTGACGATCGCGGAGCCCTCGGTGTGCATCAGGGCGTTGGTGATCAGTTCGTCGGCGACGAGTTCGACCTCGTCGGCGCGCTCGCGCCCGCCCCAGGCCCGGACGGCGGCCCGGATCATGTGCCGGGCCTCGGTGAGGGCCTCGGAGTCGCCGGGCGCCACGTGCTGCTGGAGCCGGCCGCCGGAGCGCGGTGCGTCGAGGCCGCGGCGGCGCAGCAGGAGCAGCGCCACGTCGTCCTCGCCGCCGCGTTCCTCGGCCACGTCGATGAGCAGGTCGGCGAGGTCGCGTACGTCGTCGGGGCCGGAGGCGATGAGGGCGATGAGGGTCTGCAGTCCGTCGTCGAGATCCGCGCCGGGCTGTTCGACGAGGCCGTCGGTGCACAGCACCAGGGTCTGGCCGGGGTCGAGTTCGAGGGTGGAGACGGGGTATTCGAGCCGCCCGAACTCCGCGGACAGACCGAGCGGCAGTCCGCCCGCGACGGGCATACGACGGCAGGTCCGGTCCAACTGCCGCACCAGCGGGTCGATATGGCCGGCCCGGACCACCTGGACCACCCCGGTGGACAGGTCGGCCTCGGCGTAGAGGCAGGTGGCGAAGCGGTCGGTGTCGAGTTCGTGGAGGAAGACGGAGGCACGGGCCATCACGGTGGCCGGGGTGTGCCCCTCGGCGGCGTACGCCTTGAGGACGATGCGCAGTTGCCCCATGACGGCGGCGGCGTGCGTGTCGTGGCCCTGGACGTCGCCGATGACCGCGCCGACCCGGCCGCCGGGCAACGGGATCAGGTCGTACCAGTCGCCGCCGATGTCCCGGCCGAGCTTCGCGGACCGGTAGCGGACCGCCACGTCGGCGCCCGGCACGCTGGGGATGGCACGCGGCAGCATCGCCTGCTGGAGGCCCTGGGCGAGGTCCTTCTCCTGCTCGTAGAACATGGCGCGCTGCAGACTCTGCGCGATGCTGCTGCCCAGCGCGACGAGCACGTTGCGCTCCTCCGCCGAGAAACCGCGCCGGTCGCTGTAGAGCAGGCCCATGGCGCCGATCGGCCTCGCCTGGGCGATCAGCGGGAGATAGGCCGCGGCGGTGATGTTCAGGTCGGTGATCTCCGGCCACAGCAGCGGGTAGCGCTCGGCGAACTCCTCTGGCGACTCGATGAAGGCTGGGGCGAGGGTGCGTACGACCTCCCCCATCGGGTACGGCTCGTCGATCCGGGTGACCTCCGTGCCGGGCACGAAGCTGCCCTCGGGGCCTTCGGCGACCAGGCGGATACGGCCGGCCTCGACCAGGCCCATGACCAGGCTGGTCGCGCCGAGGTGGACGAGGCCGTGGGTGTCCTTGAGGACGTCGATGACGTCCTGGACGGTACGGGCGTGCGCGAGGGCGGCGGTGGTGAGCTGGACGACGTTGGTCTGGTCGCGCCTGGCCGCGTCCAGGGCGGCCTGCTCTCGGCGGGCCGCGCTCTCGGCGAGTTCCTGGGTGGCGTCCCGGACGATGCCGATGATCCGGCGCGGGCGGCCCGTCTCGTCGCGCCGGATGTAGCCCTGGGTGTGGGTCCAGCGCAGGCTGCCGTCGCGCAGCCGCATACGGAAGTAGGCGCCGTAGTTCTCGCTGCCGTCCTTCATCGCCTGGGAGACGAGACCGTCGAGCCGGTAGCCCTCGGGCGGCGGTACCCGGATCGCCAGGCTCTCGGGGTGTCCGTCGTATTCGTCGGGGCGCAGGTCGAAGACCTCGTGGGCCTGGGCGTCCATGTGGAACAGGCCGTTGTCCAGGTCCCAGTCGAAGCTGCCCATGCGGTTGAGCGCCAGGATCGGGTCCGGGTGGGCGGGCCAGTCGTCCGGGAGTGACAGGGCGCTCGCTCCCCGATCAACCATGCGGCCCACCTTGCCAGGATTTACCCGATTTTTCACCTTGTCCGAGCGCTACGGCGGCTACGGCACCGTCAGCCGGCGAAGACGTCCGTCGGGCTGTCGAAGATGCTGGTGGTGGTGGTGTCGTCGGGGATCAGTCCGCCGCCGTCGGGCAGGTCGGGGGTCTCCGGGACGGTCGGCGGACCGATCTCGTCCGGGGAGCCCTGGTCCGGGGAGGGCCGGGGCGCGACCGTCCTCGGGGCGGCCGTGACCGTCGCGGTGGGGCAGCCCGTGACGCCG
>NZ_JAWOAI010000574.1:0-5772 GCF_033194735.1 Streptomyces sp. W16 | reverse complement strand
CGTCGCCATCAGGCTCGTGATCCGGGTGTCCGGGTCGGCGTGCGAGCGCAGCTGCATCACGAGGGAGAGCAGGACCCAGACGCCGAGGGTGCCGAGGATCGCGGCCGGGCCGTTGTCCCGGCCGGCCGCCAGCAGCGCCACGTCCGCGACGAGCGCGCCCGCGAAGGCCAGCGCGATGCCCTGCCGGGCGGGCCACATCCCGTTCAGCCGGAACCAGCCCGCCGCCGTCACCGCCTGGAGCACGACGAGCGGTACGACGAGGGCGTACGACCCGATCTGCGCGGTGACGGAGAGGAGCAGCGCCAGGACGGCGGTGAGGCCGGCGGGCTGCATCCCGGGCTCGATGATCGGCGAGCGGCCCTCCAGCCGGGCCCGCTGGGCATCGGTGATCCGGGCGTTGCCGGCGAGGGTGGAGGGGCCGTAGCCGGCGGCTGCCTCGTCGGTGGCAGCGGGGGGCGCGGTCACGGGGGCCTGGGCGTGGGGGTCGTAACTCGGCGTCGCCGCTTGGTAGTTCTGCGGCGGGAAGTACGCCAGGTCGGACGCGGAGGGTCTCGACTGCTGGACCTGCGTGTCCCAGGTCTGGCCCTGCCACTGCTGGGTGTACTGCTGCGCGGCCTGCGGGTCTTCGTACGCCTGCTGCTGATGTCCGGGCCAGGCCTGCGCCTGCTGTTGCTGTGCCTGCTGGGGCTGTTGCTGCTGGGCGTAGGGGTCGTAGCCCTCGCCATAGCCCTCGTACGGCTGGTTGCTCATCGCTTCGCTCATCCTCCTGCGAACGGCGGGAGCACCTCGACCGTGCCGCCCTCGGCCAGCCGTACCGTCTCATGTCCGCGGGTGCCCACGGGGTCACCGTCGACGAGGAAGGAGCATCGCAGCAGTACGCGGGCGAGTTCCCCGGGGTGTCGCTCGCGTACCTCGGCGAGGGCCTCGGCGAGGGTGGCCGCGTCGTACGGCTCCTCGGCGATCCCGGCCGCGGCCTTCGCGGCGGCCCAGTAGCGCACCGTGACCTTTGGCATCCGCTTCCTCAATCGATCGGGGGCTGCAACCGTCAGGCTAGCTCTCCTGTGAACCGGCCCAGCGACCGATGCGGGCCAGGAGGTCGTCGGTGGCCGCGTGTTCGGCGTGGCCCATGCCCGGCTCCAGCCAGAGTTCGGCGTGGTCACCGGCGGCGTCGGCCAGCATGCGGGGGTGGTCGAGGGGGAAGTAGCCGTCGATCTCGCCGTGCACGACGAGGAGCGGGGTGGGCGCGATGCGCGGGACCGCCTCCACCGGGGAGAGCGGGACCGGGTCCCAACCGCTGCGCTCGATACGGGTCCTGAGGCCGAGGCGGCCCACGAGGCGGCCCTCCGGGCGGGTCACCAGCCAGTGGAGCTTGCGCATGGGGGCCGTGCCCCGGTAGTACCAGCGGGCCGGCGCACTCACCGAAACCACCGCGTCCGTGTGCGCTTCCGTGCGCCCCCTGCGCCCCTGACCGTCCGCGTCACCCTCCGGGCCGTAGAGCGCCGCATGCCGCAGCACCACGGAACCGCCCATCGAGAAGCCGACGGTGACCACGCGCGCGTGCCCCTGCTCGCGCGCCCAGGCGACCGCCGCCGCCAGATCGAGCACCTCGCGGTCGCCGACGGTGGACCGTCCGCCGGACCTTCCGTGGCCCCGGAAGGAGAACGTGACCACGGCCCCGTACTGCGTGAACGCCTCGACCACCCGGCGCACGTGCGGCTTGTCCACATCGCCCGTGAAACCGTGCGCCACGACGAACACCAGGTCACCGGAAGATGGCGCGGAGGCGTCGTATACGGCCACTGCCGGGTCGTATACGGAATCGATCGTCACCCCGTCGTCGGTGTGCAGAAACGTCCGCAAAGGTGTGCGTCTGATCGTCTCAGAGTTCGGACGAACGGTGGATCGTGCCACATGACCTGCCGTACCAGCGCTCATGTGGGCTATTCTGCTCGACAGAGGACTCGGGCAGCGAAGCCCCCGGGTCCTTTTGTGCTTTCGGGAGCGTTGTATACGAAGCGGGAAACCTCGGGAAACCACAGGTGACCGCGGAGAGACCGCCATAGATACAGAGCCCCCGGGATCACAAAGCAGTGCCGCAATGCCGCAGTGCCGCAAACGTCCTCGCAGGGACCGAGGAGGAACCAGACATATGAGTTCTCTGCTGCTCCTGACCAATGCCCTCCAGCCGTCTACGGAGGTGCTTCCGGCCCTTGGCCTGCTGCTGCACAACGTGCGCGTGGCACCGGCGGAAGGCCCCGCTCTCGTCGACACCCCCGGTGCCGACGTCATCCTCATCGACGGCCGCCGTGACCTGCCTCAGGTGCGCAGCCTGTGTCAGCTCCTCCGCTCCACCGGACCGGGGTGCCCGCTCATCCTCGTCGTCACCGAGGGCGGCCTCGCCGCCGTCACCGCCGACTGGGGCATCGACGACGTACTGCTCGACACGGCCGGTCCGGCCGAGGTCGAGGCGCGACTGCGCCTGGCCATGGGCCGCCAGCAGATCGTCAACGACGACTCCCCCATGGAGATCCGCAACGGCGATCTCTCCGTGGACGAGGCGACGTACTCCGCCAAGCTCAAGGGCCGGGTCCTCGACCTGACCTTCAAGGAGTTCGAGCTCCTCAAGTACCTCGCCCAGCACCCGGGCCGCGTCTTCACGCGCGCCCAGCTGCTGCAGGAGGTCTGGGGCTACGACTACTTCGGCGGTACGCGGACGGTCGACGTCCACGTACGACGCCTGCGCGCGAAGCTCGGCCCCGAGCACGAGTCGCTGATCGGGACCGTCCGGAACGTCGGTTATCGATTCGTTACTCCGGAGAAGGGTGACCGGGGCGGCGAGGAGGCCAAGCTCAAGGCGAACGCCGCGCTCGCGGGTGCAAAGCCGGAGGATGCGGACGAGACGGCCGACTCGGCCGCCCTGGACGCCGCCGAGATCGCGGCCGAGGCGTAACCCGCTTCCGGGCAGGGCATCGCTTCCGCACAGCCTCCGCACGGAGAAGCTGTGCGGAAGCGATGGGAAGCTTCGAAACGCCCTGCCCAGGGCGGGTCAATCCGCGTAGACTCCGCGCGTGGCCAAGGTGACTCGGGATGATGTGGCGCGGCTGGCGGGTACTTCGACCGCCGTTGTCAGCTATGTCATCAACAACGGACCCCGGCCGGTTGCCCCGGCCACGCGCGAGCGTGTCCTCGCCGCGATCAAGGAACTGGGGTACCGACCGGACCGGGTGGCCCAGGCCATGGCGTCGCGGCGCACGGACCTCATAGGCCTGATCGTGCCGGACGCGCGCCAGCCCTTCTTCGGGGAGATGGCGCACGCGGTCGAACAGGCCGCGTCCGAGCGCGGAAAGATGGTGCTGGTCGGGAACTCCGACTACGTGGCCGAGCGCGAGGTCCACTACCTGCGCGCGTTCCTCGGCATGCGCGTCTCCGGCCTGATCCTCGTCAGCCACGCGCTGAACGACCTCGCCGCCGCCGAGATCGAGGCCTGGGACGCCCGGGTCGTCCTTCTCCACGAACGCCCCGAGGCCATCGACGACGTGGCCGTCGTCACGGACGACCTCGGCGGCGCCCAGCTCGCCGTACGCCACCTCCTGGAGCACGGCTACGACTACGTCGCCTGTATGGGCGGTACGGCGGACACGCCGTCCGTCGGCGACCCGGTCTCCGACCACGTCGAGGGCTGGCGGCGCGCGATGACCGAGGCCGGTCTGCCGACCGAGGACCGCCTGTTCGAGGCGCCGTACAACCGCTACGACGCCTACCAGGTCGCCCTGGGGATCCTCTCCGGGCCCCGGCGACCGCCCGCGATCTTCTGCTCCACCGACGACCAGGCGATCGGCCTGCTGCGCGCGGCCCGTGAGCTGCGCATCGACGTGCCGCGGGAGCTCGGTGTCATCGGCTTCGACGACATCAAGGAAGCCGCCCTCGCGGATCCGCCGATGACGACGATCGCTTCGGACCGTCCGGCGATGGCCAGGGCGGCCGTGGACCTCGTGCTCGACGACGGGCTGCGGGTGGCCGGCTCCCGCCGCGAGCGGCTGAAGGTGTTCCCCTCCCGCCTGGTGACCCGGCGGTCCTGCGGCTGCGAAGCCTGACCGGACCGCCGAGTCACTGCGTTCGGTTCAGAACAGCAGGTTGTACTGGTTGTAGCCGGTACCCAGCTTGATCCGCGTCCCGAAGAGCGCCGTCGTCGCCTTGTTGGTGCCCGGGTAGAGCCAGAGCGTGCCGCCCGAGTCGCGGGTGACGACGTCCGCGATGCCGTCTCCCGTGACGTCGCCGTTGGAGACGTACGAGGTGAAGTTCCAGCCGGTGCGGGCCTGGACGCGGGGCTTCCACGGGGCCTTCTCGACCTGGGTGCCGGCGTAGAGGTACAGGACGCCGGAGGAGTTGCGGACCAGGAGGTCGGCGCGGCCGTCGCCGGTCAGGTCGCCGTGGCCGAAGATCTTGACGTTCTTCCAGGCCTTGTTCACGACCTTGACCCGGCCGTAGAACTGGCCGTTGCCCTTGCCCGGGTAGAGGTAGACCGAGCCGTCGGCGTCCACCGCGACCAGGTCGGGGCGGGCGTCGCCGGTCAGGTCGCCGGGGATCGCGTACGACTTGTAGCCGCCCCACACCGAGCTGATCTGCATCCACGTGAACTCGCCCGTGGAGTGGTTCACGTAGTCGCGGTAGAGGTGGCCGTCCGTCTTGTCGCGGACGATCAAGTCCTGGTAGTAGTCCCGGTCCAGGTCGGCCTGCAGGCCCCAACTGGCCGTCTGCCAGCCGCTGCCCAGGTAGGCGCGCTGCGCGAGCGAGGTGCCCTTGCTGTCCTGTTCGAAGAGGCCGCCCGAGGGCGTACGGCCCACCACGTCGGCGCGGCCGTCGAAGGACAGGTCGGTGTCGTCGATGCGCGGCTGGGCGGCCCAGGTGTACGAGCCGACCTTGGTGAAGACCGGGTAGGCGCCCTTGGCGGTGCAGCCGGCCACGCCCCAGGAGACGATGCCGATGACCTTGTTGTCGACGATCACCGGACCGCCGGAGTCGCCGTTGCAGGGGCTGGTGGTGCCCTCGTCGGTGCCGGAGGCGGGGGTGCCCGCGCAGAACATCGAGCCCTCGATGAACTCGTCGTCCCCGAGGACCGACTTCATCGCGCTGTCGCAGGTCGCGTCGTCGACGATCGGCAGCGTGGCCTTGCGCAGGTTCGCGGAGAGCTCGGTGCCGGTGCCTGAGGTCAGGCCCCAGCCGTAGACCGTGGCCTTCGCTCCCGGGGTGACGTAGCCGAGGTCGTTCAGGTAGGCCAGCCGCATCCACTGCTGGTCCAGGGGGCGGTCCAGGGTGAGGACCGCGATGTCGTTCTGGGCCGTGGTGGCGTTGAAGCGCGGGTGGTTCCACTGGTGCAGGACGCCCGTGACCGTGCCGGACGTGTCGTCGTAGAGGCCGGTCGCACCGGCCAGGACCGCGCCGTTCTTGACCCAGTCCAGGCCCGCGACACAGTGCGCGGCGGTGAGGACCTTGTTCGGGGCGACCAGGGTGCCGCCGCAGAAGTAGCCGTCGCCGGTGGTGTCGTCGTAGTAGGCGAGCTGGACCATCCAGGGCGCGCTGGAGATCGTGGTCTCCGTGCCGCCGATGATGTACGGGGACTTGGTCGCCGTCTTCTTGGCGGTCGCCTGGGTGCGGGCGGCGTCGACGACGCGGGAGCGCAGTTCCTTGTCGGAGGCGGTGGGCTGCGGGAGCACCGCCTGGGCGGCAGCGGCGGCGGACGGCAGTCCGGGCGGGCCGTCGGCGGCGGTGGCG
>NZ_JAWOAI010000573.1:0-5775 GCF_033194735.1 Streptomyces sp. W16 | reverse complement strand
CCCTCGGGGCCGGCGAGGACATGGCCGAGGAACCGCTTGCGGGAGGCGGCGACGAGCAGGGGGTGGCCGAGGGCGAGCAGCCGGTCGAGGTGGGCGAGGAGCACGAGGTCGTGTTCGGCGTCCTTGGAGAAGCCGAGGCCCGGGTCGACGACGACGCGGTCCGGGGCGACGCCGCCGGCGAGAACGGCCTCCACGCGTGCGTGCAGTTCGTCGACGACTTCGGCGACGACGTCGGCGTAGACGCCCCTGACGTTGCCGCCCTCCAGGAAGCCGCGCCAGTGCATGACTACGAAGGGGGCGCCCGAGGCGGCGACGACCGGGATCATCGCGGGGTCGGCGAGGCCGCCGCTGACGTCGTTGACGAGGGCGGCGCCGGCGGTGAGGGCCTGTTCGGCGACGGAGGCGCGCATGGTGTCGACGGAGACGGTGACGCCCTCGGAGGCGAGGCCGCGCACTACGGGGATGACGCGCTTGAGTTCTTCCGCCTCGTCGACGCGGGTGGCGCCGGGGCGGGTGGACTCGCCGCCGACGTCCACCAGGTCGGCGCCCTCGGTGACCAGGCCGAGGCCGCGCTTGACGGCGGCCGTGGTGTCGAAGAAGCGGCCGCCGTCGGAGAAGGAATCAGGGGTGACGTTCACGACCCCCATGACCGCGCACCGGTCCCATTCCGGAAGGCCCGCGATGCGCCTGCGCCCGCTCTGCTTGCTCATGCGTTCAGCGTAGGCCTTGGGGGAGAGGGGGCGGTCCTGCGGGCGGGATGCGAGAGGGCCGGTCCGAGCGCTGCTGCCCCGCCCGGAGGCGGGGTGCTGGCCCGGACCGGCCCGGTCGGTCAAGCGGCCCGCACATCCCGTTCCGCGAGACCGTGGGTGCAGGCCGGAGCCATGGCACTGCGGCGGCGGAGGAAGCGGGGCAGGGGGAGAGCGAGGTTGACGAAGCCCTCGGCCTGCATGGCGGCGAAGCCGATGCGGGGGAGGTCGCCGGAGGCGCGGTAGACGACGAAGCGCGGCTCCCAGCGGGGCTGGAACTTGGCGTTGAACTTGTACAGGGACTCGATCTGGAACCAGCGCGACAGGAAGACCAGCAGCCCGCGCCAGGCACGCAGCACCGGGCCCGCGCCGATCTTCTCGCCGCGCGCGAGGGCCGCGCGGAACATCGCGAAGTTGAGCGACACGCGCGTGATGCCGAGCTTCGGTGCCGCCTGGAGGGAGGCGACGATCAGCAGTTCGTTCATCCCCGGGTCGGCCGCGCGGTCGCGGCGCATCAGGTCCAGGGACATGCCGTCGGTGCCCCAGGGCACGAAGTGCAGGATCGCCTTCAGGTCGCCGTACTCGCCCGGCTGTTCGTCGGCCTTGTGGGCGGTCGCGATGAAGCAGTCGCCGTCGGCGGCGTCGCCGATGCGGCCGAGCGCCATGGAGAAGCCCCGTTCGGTGTCGGTGCCCCGCCAGGCCTCCGAGGCGAGCCGGATCCGCTCCAACTCGGCCTCACCGAGGTCACGTACACGCCGTACCCGGGTTTCGTAGCCGGCCCGCTCGATGCGCTTCACCATTTGGCGTACGTTGCGCATCGCGCGCCCGGCGAGCGAGAAATCCGCCACGTCCACCACCGCCTCGTCGCCGAGTTCGAGTGCGTCGAGGCCGGTCTCGCGGGTCCACACCTCGCCGCCCGTCTCGGAGCAGCCCATGACGGCCGGCGTCCAGGAGTGGGCCTTCGCCTCGTCCATGAACCGCTCGATGGCGCCCGGCCAGGCCTCCACGTCACCGATCGGGTCACCGCTGGCGAGCATCACCCCGGACACGACGCGGTACGTCACCGCCGCCTTGCCGCTGGGCGAGAACACGACGGCCTTGTCGCGGCGCAGCGCGAAGTGGCCGAGCGAGTCGCGGCGGCCGTGCTTCTCCAGGAGGGCGCGCAGGTGCGTCTCGTCCTCCGGGGTGAGCCGCGCGGCCGGGTGTTCGGGCCGGAAGGCGAGGTAGATCGTCGTCACGGCGGTGAGCAGGCCGAGCGCGCCGAGGGAGAAGGCGACCGTCCAGGAGGTGGCCCCTACGTAGTCGACCGGGCCCTCGAAGCCGAACAGGCCGTACAGGACGTGGCTGATCCGGTCGGCCAGGCTCGGGTCGCCGACCATGCGCTTGGAGTGGACGCTGACGATGACCAGTCCGAGGACGAGTG
This sequence comes from Streptomyces sp. W16, assembly GCF_033194735.1. Lineage (NCBI taxonomy): Bacteria > Bacillati > Actinomycetota > Actinomycetes > Kitasatosporales > Streptomycetaceae > Streptomyces > Streptomyces sp. W16. The sequence goes on along the minus strand of NZ_JAWOAI010000573.1, from coordinate 3,606 downwards.
AACCGGCGCCCATGAGTACGAAGTTGGCGAGCGCGCGCCACCTGCTGCGCGGGTCGGGCAGCGCGCGGAACTCGTCGCGGTGCATCAGCAGCGGTGCGAGCAGCGCGGCCGAGATGACGACTCCTATGACCGAGTGCCGGTACGCGAACTGCGCCACCGCGCCCGCCGGCAGCAGCGCCACCGCGGCCCGCCAGGCGCGGCGCTTGCGCCGCCTGAGCCCGTGCGCGAGGAGCAGCAGCAGTACACCGGCGCTGAGCGAGAGCGCGGCGGCGAAGGGGCCGAGCGCGCCCGGCAGCACCTCCGCCATGGTGTGCATACGGCTGTGCCGGAAGCGCGGGAACACCCCCGCGGCGATGTCCAGCAGGCCGACGAGGGCGCAGGCCCTGGCGACGAGCGTGGGAACGACCTCGGGGCGCGGACCTCGGACTATGCGCCGGACCCGGCCTGACCGGCTCGGAACCCCACCCGACAATTCCCCATCTATCCTGACAGACATCGCATCCCGTAGTTCTGCGAGAGACCTTGGACCCGGGCCCGATTCGGGCATCCGGCGACATTGCGCCCTCTAGGACGGTGTCTAGGGGAAGGAGGTTCCTTCCTCACCGGAAAGCCGGTTCAAAGGCAGTGGAAAGCCCGGGGCAAAGGTACGCGAAGGCTGCGTGCCGCCAGGGCGGAAAGCGCAGGCGGGGACAGCTCATGGGACTCACGAGCAACAAGGTGTTGGCACTGGCGTTCGCGTGTGCCGCGCTGCTGTTCATCGGCACGGTGTGGCTGTGGCCGCGGCTGGCCCGGCGGAACTGGCGGGCCGTCAGCGGACGCGTGGGCCTGCTCCTGGCAACGCAGTTGGTGCTCTTCGCCTCGGTGGGCCTCGGCGCCAACCAGGCCTTCGGGTTCTACGCCAGCTGGTCCGACCTGTTCGGCAGGGAGACCGACCAGGGAGTGGTCGTCGACCAGACCTCGCTCCGGGGCGCCGGCGGTCCGCTCCACGTCGTCGGCACCCACCGGGTGGACGCCCCGGGCGGCGCCTCCCTGCCGAGCAGCGTGGGCCAGGTGCAGCGGGTCGACATAGTCGGCCGTACGACCCACATCGCCACCCCCGCGTACGTCTATCTGCCGCCGGAGTACTTCCAGCCGCGGTACCGCACGCGCACGTTCCCGGCGACGGTCGTCCTCACGGGGTACCCGGGCACCGCCCAGGCGCTCGTCGACAAGCTCAACTACCCGCGCACGGCACTGCAGCTGGCCAAGAACGGCCGGATGCAGCCGATGATCCTGGTGATGCTGCGGCCCACGGTGGCGCCGCCGCGCGACACGGAGTGCGTGGACGTCCCGGGCGGACCGCGGACCGAGTCCTTCTTCGCCAAGGACCTCCCGGATGCCGTGACGGCCCACTACAGGGTGGGCAAAAAGCCCGGGAGCTGGGGCATCGTCGGTGATTCCACGGGCGGTTACTGCGCCCTGAAGCTCGCCATGCACCACCCCGGGGTGTACGCGGCGGGCGCCGGCCTGTCGCCGTACTACAAGGCGCCGATCGACCCGACCACCGGTGACCTCTTCCAGGGCGACGAGACGCTGCGGAACGAGGCGAACCTGTGGTGGTACCTCAAGCACCGGCCCGGGCCCGACACCTCACTGCTCGTCACCAGCAGCAAGGCCGGGGAGCACAACTACAAGGACACCCTGAAATTCATCGACCGGGTGAGGGCCAACAACTCCACCCGTATCGCGTCGATCATCCTGGACAGCGGCGGCCACAACTTCAACACCTGGCGACGGGAGATCCCGGCGACCCTGGAGTGGCTGAGCGGACGCCTTTCCGACCGCTGAGAGGGACTGTTGAACCGATGTGAGGTATGGGGGGTCGCTGTGTTTTTACCGGGCGGGGCACCATGATTCGCCTACGCGCGGTAAGTTTCTGGCCATGCCACGTGGACGTCACCGCCATTCCCCGCCGTTGCACCGGCTGTTGCCTCCCTCGGCGATCGCAGGCGTGTCGCTCGTCTGCGCCTTCGGGCCGTGGGTCTTCTCGCAGGCCGCCGCGCTGCGCATAGTCGCCGCGATCGCCGCCGCGACCGCGCTCGTCGGGGCGGCCGTCATGCGCCGCTGGGACACTCAGGCGGGCAAACAGGTCGCCGACCTGGTACGCGCGCGTACCAGCGACGAGTGGCGCTACGAGGAGCGGCTCGCCGAACTCGAGTCCGACCTCGACGAGTCGCGCGAACTGCGCGTCAAGCTGGAGCACAAGCTGCGCGCCAAGCGCACGGAGCTCGCGGGCCTGCGCAACGAACACGCGGCACTGCTGCGCCGGTACGCCACGGCGGAGACCGAGCGCGCCAGCGCCCTGGAGGGCCGCCGCCTGCTGGAGATAGAGGCCGCGGAACCCGCCACGCGCGCGTTGCCGCCGGTTCCGGCGGACGGCGACGACGAGGCCCCGGCGGACGTGGACCTGGATCTCGTGGATCTCCAGGACGACGCCGACGACGATGCCGAGACGGACGACACCGAGGCTGTGGCTGCCCCGGTCGAGTCCGGGACCGACGCAGGGACCGACGCCGAGGACGAGACCGAGACCGAGACCGAGGACGCCGACGAGGAGTCCGGTACCGAGGCCGTCGCGGAGAAGAAGCCGGCGGCTTCACCGGTGTTCTCCCCGGAGGGGTCCAAGCTGTTCCTGCGGGCCCAGGCGGCGCTGGTACGGCTCGACGACGACGCCGAGCCCGCGGCGCCCGCGCCGAAGGACGACGACTCCGCGTCGGCCGAGCCCGCCCCGGTGGAGGCCACCAGCGGCTCCGCGGTCGAGTCGGAGGCCGCGCAGGAGGACGAGGCGGAGGGGAAGCCCGAGGCGGTCGACGGGCATGAGCACTCGGCCGCCGTCCCTCCGGCCACGAAGTCCGCCCAACCCGCGCACCCGTCGGGGCACTTCACGGTGCCGACCGCGGTGGCGGTCGTACCGGCGGCTCCCGTACGGCGGCCGATGGTCGAGGGCGGGTTCGACTTCTTCGGCATGCAGAAGGGCGCGGCGTCCGCCGAGATGGACGCCGTCCAGAACGAGGATCTCGCCGACGTCGTGGGCCAGGAGGCCCTGGCGGTGCACAAGGCGGAGGCCGAGGCGCAGTTCAAACCGGCCGACGAGCGGTCCCGAGGCGTCGGCGCGGTCCAGGTCATCGACCTGACGGCGCACGACGAGACCGAGCAGATCAACCTTCCCGGACTGCGCAGCGCGGCTTCCTGACCGAGCCCTGACCGGGCGTCAGGCCAGGGCGACAGGCCAGTCCGTCAGGCCATCCAGCGGTCCGGGCGGGCGTCCCTGCGGCCCGTGCGGGAGCGCTCGGCCTGACCGCGGAGCAGCTCCGCGGCCTCGCCCGCGTCCCGCAGACGGGCTGTCACGGTCTCGTTGGCCCCGGTGTCCACATGCACCTCCGCAAGCCCCCAGAGCCGCTCCCAGGGCCCTTGCGTGAGCCGTACGCTCTGCACCGTCGCGTGCGGCACCAGCGCCAGGTTCCGGCGCAGCAGCCCGTGCCGGGCCGCGAACACCGTGTCGGTGACGACGAGGCCGTAGCCCCGCCACAACAGCGGCACGCACCGGGCAGCCCGGCGCGGCGGCCG
>NZ_JAWOAI010000572.1:0-5785 GCF_033194735.1 Streptomyces sp. W16 | reverse complement strand
CGGCATCATCGGCGGCCCGCTCGTCGAGTGGAGCTGCCGGATGGCGGCCCGCGGACCCGCCCGGCGCTACGGCCTGGACGCGGAGCGGCGGTTGAGGGAGGCGGCGGCGGGCTGCGGCCGGGCACGGGTGCTCGATCCGCTGGCCGCCGAGCTGCTGCGGTACCGGGAGGTGCGGGAGCAGTACGCGCGGGTCACAGGGGCGGGCGTCGGGGCCGGGTGAACCTCGGTCCGAACGTCGTTCCCTCGTCCGGGTGATGAGGTTTTCCACAGGTGGGCGGTGGTGCACAGCGCTCAGCGGGCTCGGCTCGGCGGAGGCAGTCTGACTGCAGCCGTACGGGACGGGCCCGTACGCGTTTCCGCCCGGCCGACGCGGCCGGGTGAGGGAGGGACGCACGATGAACGAGACCATGGTCTGCGCGGTGGGCAACGTGGCGACACCGCCGGTGTACCGGGAGTTGGCGGCGGGACCGTCGGCGCGGTTCCGGCTGGCGGTGACCTCGCGTTACTGGGACCGCGAGAAGAGCACATGGACGGACGGCCACACCAACTTCTTCACGGTGTGGGCCAATCGGCAGCTGGCCACGAACGTGGCGGCGTCGCTGACGGTGGGTGACCCGGTCGTCGTCCAGGGCCGGTTGAAGGTGCGTACGGAGGTGCGCGAGGGGCAGCCGAACCGGTCCTCGGCGGACCTCGACGCCGTGGCGATCGGCCACGACCTGGCGCGCGGCACCTCGGCCTTCCGGCGGGCCAACAGGCCGGACACGGCGGCCTCGCCGCCCCGGCCCGAGCCCGACTGGGAGACCCCGGCGGGGGATTCCGCCGACGCCTCCGAGCAACAGGACCGGCAGCAACAGGCCGAGCCCGTCGCGGTGTCGTGATGTCAGTGAATGCCCCGAGCTGATCGAACTACGGCTTATCCATGGCTTATCGATGAATGCGTTCCGAATGGCTCGGTGGATTTGTCGATAAGCCACGCTCGCAGGTGATCTTGGCGATAACGATTCCGATTCGGAACGGTTATCCGATCACCCGACTGGAGAACGTGGTGCGCCCGCGTCCTTAGGATGCCGGACATAGCTCGGGCACAGCTCTCGGCGCTACAGATTCTGCTGGTGGGACCACGCCACGCCCCCCACGCCCATGGGTCCTGCTCGAAGGGGAATTCCGTGTCTTCTGCGTTGTCTGTCTTCTCCGCGCTGTCACTACGTGGCCGGGGCGCCGTGCGCTTCGTCGCCGCGACCTGGGCGTGCGGACTTGTCGCCGCCGGTGTGCTGGCCGGCGCGGGCCCGGCCGTCGCCGACGAGACACCGCAGACCCAGGGCGGGGCGACGGCCACGATAGGCGGGCTCAAGACGTACGGCGACGCCGTGATCCACGACGCCGGCGGCAGCGATGTGCAGGTCTCCGCGGGCCTGTTCGAGATGTCCGTGGACGGCGGCGGCACCCTGCAGACGTACTGCGTCGATCTCCAGAACCCCACCCAGCGGGACGCCAAGTACCACGAGACCGCGTGGAGCGGCACGTCGCTGGCCGCCAACAAGAGCGCGGGCAGGATCCGTTGGATCCTGCAGCACTCCTACCCGCAGGTGAACGACCTCGCGGCGCTCTCCGCGAAGGCCGGCACCAAGGGCCTGACCGAGAGCGACGCGGCGGCCGGCACCCAGGTGGCCATCTGGCGCTACTCGGACGGCGCCGACGTCGACGCGGTCGACCCGCAGGCCGAGAAGCTCGCGGACTATCTGCAGAAGAGCGCGCGGGCCGTGGCGGAGCCGCAGGCCTCGCTGACCCTCGACCCGCCCGCGGTCTCCGGCCACCCCGGCGAGCGGCTCGGCCCGGTGACGGTGCACACCAACGCGAACGGGGTGACGCTGACACCGCCCGCGGACGCCGCCACGACCGGGGTGCGGATCGTCGACAAGGACGGCAAGGCCGTCACGTCCGCGGCGGACGGCAGCCAGGTGTTCTTCGACGTCCCCGAGAGCGCGGCGGACGGGTCGGCCGAGCTGACCGTGCAGGGCTCCACCACCGTGCCCGTCGGCCGGGCCTTCACCTCCGAGAACAGGAGCCAGACGCAGATCCTCGCCGGTTCCAGCGAGTCGACGGTCTCCGCCGCCGCCGACGCGGACTGGGCGAAGACGGGGGCGATACCGGCACTGTCGGCGCGGAAGAACTGCGTCGCGGGCGGCGTGGACATCACGGCGGCCAACGAGGGCGACGAGACGTTCACCTTCGCTCTCCTGGGGGTCGAGCACGGCATCGACGCAGGGGAGTCCCAGACGGTGACGATCCCGCTCCAGGAGGACCAGGCGTACGACTTCACGATCACGGCGCCGCACGGCTACGAGAAGCGGTTCGCCGGAGTCCTCGACTGCCGGACGCAGAGCGACGCGGGCGGCGCCGTGACACAGACGCTCAGCGAGCCCAGCCCCGCCACGGTGGGCGGCACCACCGTCGACACGAACCTCGCCGAGACGGGCGGCTCGGCCATCACCCCGATGATCACGGTCGTCGCCCTCGGCCTGGTCGGCATCGGCGCCACAGCCCTGATCCTGCTGCGGGACCGGAAGCCCGGGAAGGGCTGAGGAAGCGCCGACCGCCCGCCGGTGTTCCGGCTTTCCGGCGCAACTGCCGGCGCCTTCGGCGAGTCGTATCCGCCATGACCGATGCATGGATACGGCACGGCGAGGGGTTGTCGCCCGGCACCTTCGCGGCGGCGGGCGTCGGGAGCCTGGCTCTCGCCGCCTGGGCGAGCTGGAGCGACCTCCTGCTGCTGGTCTGGGGGCACGTGGTCCCCGGCTGGGAGGTGAGCGGTGTCGTCTTCGCGCTCGCCCTCGTCCTGTGGTGGACCTTCCTCCGGGCGGCCGGACGGGCGCAGGACGCGCGGCTTGCGAGGACGCGAGCGAGGTGGGTGTCACCGGTGAGCGCCGTGCTGATCGGCGTGGGGACGCTCGGCGTCGCCTGGGGAGCGGTGGCCGACTTGGGCGCGCGGTACTACGTGCTGCGCCCCACGGGCCCCGGCGGCTGTACGGCCGTGGTGCGGGAGACGTCGTTCCTCATGATCGGCAACGGCGACGCGTACGCGGTGGGGCGCACCGGCCTGGCGCTGGGCGAGGCGGGCTCCTGGGTGGTCGACGACGGGTACCGGCCCATCGCCGGCGGCACGTACGAGTTGGACTGGGGGCGGGACGGCGGCCTGCTGCTGATCAGCGGTACGAGTACCGATCCGGTCCTCCGAGGAGCAATGACCGACATCGACTGCGGATGGTGAGACAGGGCACCGGCCGAACCCCCAGCTCACAGCCCCCCGACCAAACGAGTTACCACCCAGGCCGGGACCTCAGGCAAGATGGACTACATCTGCCCACTCCAGATTTCAAGCTGCCGGACGGTTTCTCTTGGCTGAGTACATCTACACCATGCGCAAGACGCGCAAGGCGCACGGCGACAAGGTCATCCTTGACGATGTGACGCTGAGCTTCCTGCCCGGCGCGAAGATCGGTGTGGTCGGACCTAACGGTGCCGGTAAGTCCACCGTTCTCAAGATCATGGCGGGCCTTGAGCAGCCCTCCAACGGCGACGCCTTCCTGTCGCCGGGTTACAGCGTCGGCATGCTCCTCCAGGAGCCCCCGCTCGACGAGTCGAAGACGGTCCTGGAGAACGTGCAGGACGGCGCCGCCGAGATCATGGGCAAGCTCAGGCGCTTCAACGAGGTGGCCGAGGAGATGGCGACCGACTACTCGGACGCCCTGCTCGACGAGATGGGCAAGCTCCAGGAGGACCTGGACCACGCCAACGCGTGGGACCTGGACACCCAGCTGGAGCAGGCCATGGACGCCCTGGGCTGCCCGCCCGGCGACTGGCCCGTCACCAACCTCTCCGGTGGTGAGCGCCGCCGCGTCGCGCTCTGCAAGCTGCTGCTCGAAGCACCTGACCTGCTGCTGCTCGACGAGCCCACCAACCATCTGGACGCCGAGTCGGTCCAGTGGCTGGAGCAGCACCTCGCGAAGTACCCCGGCACCGTCGTCGCCGTCACCCACGACCGGTACTTCCTGGACAACGTCGCCGAGTGGATCCTCGAACTCGACCGCGGTCGCGCCCACCCCTACGAGGGCAACTACTCCACCTACCTGGAGAAGAAGGCCTCCCGCCTCAAGGTCGAGGGCCAGAAGGACGCCAAGCGCGCGAAGCGTCTGAAGGAGGAGCTGGACTGGGTCCGCTCCAACGCCAAGGGACGCCAGGCCAAGTCCAAGGCGCGTCTGTCGCGCTACGAGGAGATGGCCGCCGAGGCGGACAAGATGCGGAAGCTGGACTTCGAGGAGATCCAGATCCCGCCGGGCCCGCGCCTGGGCTCCATCGTCGTCGAGGTCAGCAACCTCTCCAAGGCCTTCGGCGACAAGGTCCTCATCGACGACCTCTCCTTCACGCTCCCGCGCAACGGCATCGTCGGCGTCATCGGCCCGAACGGCGCCGGCAAGACGACCCTCTTCAAGATGATTCAGGGCCTGGAGGAGCCGGACTCCGGTTCCATCAAGGTCGGCGAGACCGTCAAGATCTCCTACGTCGACCAGAGCCGCGAGAACATCGACCCCAAGAAGTCGTTGTGGGCCGTCGTCTCGGACGAGCTGGACTACATCAACGTCGGCCAGGTCGAGATGCCGTCCCGCGCCTACGTCTCCGCGTTCGGCTTCAAGGGCCCCGACCAGCAGAAGCCGGCCGGCGTCCTCTCCGGCGGTGAGCGCAACCGCCTCAACCTCGCGCTCACCCTCAAGCAGGGCGGCAACCTGCTGCTCCTCGACGAGCCGACGAACGACCTCGACGTCGAGACCCTGGGCTCGCTGGAGAACGCGCTCCTTGAGTTCCCCGGTGCGGCCGTGGTCGTCTCCCACGACCGGTGGTTCCTGGACCGGGTCGCCACCCACATCCTCGCCTACGAGGGTGACTCCAAGTGGTTCTGGTTCGAGGGCAACTTCGAGTCCTACGAGAAGAACAAGGTCGAGCGGCTCGGCCCGGACGCCGCGCGTCCGCACCGCGCCACCTACAAGAAGCTGACCCGGGGCTGATCTTCTTGCGCCACATCTACCGCTGCCCACTGCGCTGGGCGGACATGGACGCGTACGGCCACGTCAACAACGTGGTCTTCCTCCGCTACCTGGAGGAAGCCCGTATCGACTTCCTGTTCCGCCCGGACAAGGACTTCAAGCAGGGCTCGGTCGTGGCGCGCCACGAGATCGACTACAAACGCCAGCTCGTCCACCGGCACGCGCCCGTGGACATCGAGCTGTGGGTCACGGAGATCAGGGCGGCGTCCTTCACCATCACCTACGAGGTGAAGGACGGCGACCAGGTCTACGTCCGCGCCTCCACGGTCATAGTGCCCTTCGACTTCGAGGCACAACGACCGCGCCGGATCACCTCCGAGGAACGGGAGTTCCTGGAGGAATACCGGGACGACGACGAGGAGGAGGCCGTCGCGGCATGACGGTCCTCCACCTCGCCGACGAAGGGGAGGCAGCAGACTTCGCGGCCTTCCTCTCCCGGCTGCTCCACTACGACCGCGCCGCCGCGGTCCGCCTCCAGGCGGCCGGCACGGCACTCGCCGTCTTCGGGCGTCCGCCGTCCTTCGAGGTGCTCGCCATCCGCGCGGTGCGCCTCGCCAAGCCCTACGAGAACGGCCTCGACGCCACGCTCGACGTGACCGTCTCCGCCGGTGAACTCCTGGAATCCCTCGACGAGTCGGCGGCCACGGCGCGGGTACCGGCCGCGGTGACCGGCCCGCCGTGGGCCG
>NZ_JAWOAI010000571.1:0-5805 GCF_033194735.1 Streptomyces sp. W16 | reverse complement strand
CTGCCGGCGGCCCCCGACGAGCGGCGGGTCTTGGGCGCAGCGCGGCGGCCACCGCGTTGTCGCGCTCGTCGCTCTTCCGCTCGTCCCATGAGTCCGTCTGCTCCGCTTCCGTCTCGGCCGTCTCTGCAAGTCAGCTCAGAAAGCTAACACCGCCAGTTGTGACAAAGGTCTGCCGATCCTGTCTTTTACGGACGTGAGAATCAGCACCTGTCTCAACGGAACCGACGTGCGAGAGGGGTTGAGGGTTGCCGTCCAGGGGTAAAGTGATATCACTTTGCTTCAACCGAGATATGGGGGACCACGATGGCCACGGACTCACCCACAGCCGACGTACCCGAGATGCCCGCCCCGCGTGTGCGCGAGTTCGCCGCGCACAGCATCGGCGGCGCGCTGGCGCTCGTCCTCGGACTGGCCGGGCTGCTGCTCTCCGCCGGACTGCTCGCCACCGCCACCGCGGTCACCGCGCCCGGCGGCAAGGCCGCGCTGATCGTCGGCGGCATCCTCGTCTTCCTGGCCGCGGTCATCGCGATGCGCGGGCTGAACACGGTGGCGCCGGGCGAGGCGCGGGTCGTGCAGCTCTTCGGGCGCTACCGGGGGACCATCCGGCAGGACGGGCTGCGCTGGGTGAACCCCTTCACCTCGCGCACCAAGATCTCGACCCGCGTCCGCAACCACGAGACCGCGGTCCTCAAGGTCAACGACGCCTACGGCAACCCGATCGAGCTGGCCGCGGTCATGGTGTGGAAGGTCCGCGACACCGCGCAGGCCACCTTCGAGGTGGACGACTACAGCGACTTCGTCGCCATCCAGACCGAGGCGGCCGTACGGCACATCGCCATCGAGTACCCCTACGACTCCCACGACGAGGGCGGGCTCTCGCTGCGCGGCAACGCCGAGGAGATCACCGAGAAGCTCGTCCTCGAACTGAGCGCGCGCGTCGAGGCGGCCGGCGTCCAGATCATCGAGTCCCGCTTCACGCACCTCGCGTACGCGCCCGAGATCGCGTCGGCGATGCTCCAGCGGCAGCAGGCCGGGGCGGTCGTCGCGGCCCGGCGGCAGATCGTGGACGGCGCGGTGGGGATGGTCGAGGCGGCGCTTGCCCGGATCACCGAGCGGGACATCGTGGAGCTGGACTCCGAGCGGAAGGCGGCGATGGTGTCCAACCTGCTGGTGGTGCTCTGCGGGGACCGGGCGCCGCAGCCCGTACTCAACACGGGCACCCTGTACCAGTGACAGACCCTTCCGAGCCCTCCGGGGCGAAGCGCCGGCCGCAGCAGGAGCGCAAGCAGGTGCTGCTGCGGCTGGACCCCGCGGTGTACGAGGCCGTCGCCCGGTGGGCCGGTGACGAACTGCGGTCCGCCAACGCGCAGATCGAGTTCCTGCTGCGCCGCGCTCTCGCGGAGACGGGGCGGCTTCCCGGCGAGGCCGGACCACTGCCGCGGCGCGGCCGGCCGCCCGCTCCGCCCAAGTGACAGAACCGTGACAATCGGCCCCCACCTGCGGGGCCGTACCACGGGCCATGATCTACACACAGTGCGTATACACACCGGGTATACGCCGTGTGTAGAGTGCTCCGCATGTCCATCGGTCACACCCTTCTAGGGCTCCTTGAGTCCGGCCCGTGCCACGGTTACGACCTGAAGCGGGCCTTCGACGAGAAGTTCGGTCACGACCGGCCGCTGCACTACGGCCAGGTCTACTCGACGATGTCCCGACTGCTGAAGAACGGCCTCGTCGAGGTCGACGGCATCGAGGCCGGCGGCGGTCCCGAGCGCAAGCGGTACGCGATCACCGACGCCGGGATCACTGACGTACAGCAGTGGCTCGCGACGCCGGAGAAGCCCGAGCCGTATCTGCAGTCGACCCTCTACACCAAGGTCGTCCTCGCGCTGCTCACGCACCGGGACGCGGGAGAGATCCTCGATGTGCAGCGTTCCGAGCATCTGCGCAGCATGCGGATCCTGACCGACCGCAAGCGCAAGGGCGATCTCGCGGACCAGCTGATCTGCGACCACGCCCTCTTCCATCTGGAGGCCGACCTGCGGTGGCTGGAGCTCACCGCGGCGCGTCTCGACAAGCTCGCCGAGGTGGTGGCCAAGTGACGACGCATCCCGCCGGTTCCCTGCTCGCGGCCGAGGAGCTGCGCAAGGCCTACGGGCCGACGACCGCGCTCGACGGCGCGGAGTTCTCCATCCATCCCGGTGAGGTGGTCGCCGTGATGGGGCCCTCCGGGTCCGGGAAGTCGACGCTGCTGCACTGTCTCGCCGGGATCGTGCCGCCCGACTCGGGCTCGATCACGTACAACGGGGAGGAGATGGCGACGATGAGCGACGCCCAGCGCAGTGCGCTGCGCCGCTCGGAGTTCGGGTTCGTGTTCCAGTTCGGCCAGTTGGTGCCCGAGCTGACCTGTGTCGAGAACGTCGCGCTGCCGCTGCGGCTGAACGGCACGCATCGCAAGGAGGCCGAGCGGACCGCGCTCGGCTGGATGGAGCGGCTTGAGGTCGACGACCTCGCCAAGAAGCGGCCCGGTGAGGTCTCCGGCGGTCAGGGGCAGCGCGTCGCCGTCGCCCGTTCGCTGGTCACCAGCCCGCGGGTGCTGTTCGCCGACGAGCCGACCGGCGCGCTCGACTCGCTCAACGGCGAGCGCGTGATGGAGCTGCTGACCGAGGCTGCCCGGTCGACGAACGCGGCCGTCGTGCTGGTCACGCACGAGGCGCGGGTGGCCGCCTACTCGGACCGCGAGATCGTCGTACGGGACGGCAAGTCCAAGGACATGGAGCGCATCGTATGAACCTGCGTCAGTGGGCGGCCGATCTGGCCATGGGGGTGCGGTTCGCCTTCGCCGGCGGGCGTGAGGGCTGGGTCCGGGCCGTACTGACGGCGGTCGGCGTCGGGCTGGGGGTGGCGCTGCTGCTGCTCACCACCGCGCTGCCGAGCGCGCTGTCGCAGCGCGACAACCGCGGCAACGCCCGGCAGGACTTCACCTACAGCGGGAAGCAGCTGCCGAAGGCGGACAACACCCTGGTCATCGCCAACTCCGACACCACGTTCCGCACCAAGGACGTGCGCGGCCGGATGCTGGAGCCGGAGGGCGCCAAGGCGCCGCTGCCGCCGGGTCTCACGAAGTTCCCCGCGCTGGGCGAGATGGTCGTCTCCCCCGCGCTGGACAAGCTCCTCAAGTCCGGCTCCGGGAAGCTGCTGCGCGAGCGGCTGCCCTACCGGATCACCGGCACCATCGCGCAGCCCGGGCTCATCGGGCCCGCCGAACTCGCCTACTACGCGGGCGGAAAGGACCTCAAGCAGCACCAGGCCAACAGCAGCGTCGAGCGGATCAACTACTTCGGGCCCTCCCCCAACTCCCAGCCGGAGAAGCTCGACCCGATCCTGCTGCTGCTGATCCTGATCGTCTTCGTCGTACTGCTGCTGCCGGTCGGCGTGTTCATCGCGGCGGCCGTGCGCTTCGGCGGCGAGCGCCGGGACCAACGGCTCGCGGCGCTGCGCCTGGTCGGCGCGGACGGGCGGATGGCGCGCCGGATCGCGGGTGGCGAGGCGCTCGCGGGGGCGCTCCTCGGGCTCGTCCTCGGCACCGGATTCTTCCTGGTGGGGCGGCAGTTGGCGGCGCTGATGGAGGTACGGGACATCAGCATGTTCCCGAGCGACCTCAACCCCTCGCCGCTGCTCGCCCTGGTCGTCGCCCTCGCCGTCCCGGCCTCGGCCGTCCTGGTGACGCTGTTCGCGCTGCGCGGGGTCGTCATCGAACCGCTCGGTGTGGTCCGCAAGGCGAAGCCGCCGCGGCGCCGGCTGTGGTGGCGGCTGCTGATGCCGCTGGCCGGCCTCGCGATGCTCTACCCGATGATCGGCCAGGGCAACAGCAACGGGAACTTCAACCAGTATCTGGTGACCGGCGGCACGGTTCTGCTGCTCGTCGGCATCACCGCCCTGCTGCCGTGGATCGTCGAGGCCACCGTGGCCCGGCTGAACTCCGGCTCGGTGTCCTGGCAACTCGCTGTCCGCAGGCTCCAGTTGAGCAGCGGTACGGCCGCCAGGATGGTCAACGGCATCGCGGTCGCGGTGGCCGGTGCGATCGCCCTGCAGATGCTGTTCGCCGGCGTCGAGGGCGGCTACACCAAGGAGACCGGCAACGACGTGGAACGGGCCCAGGTGGAGGTCTCCCTCGGCAGCGGCACCCCGCTGACCCAGGCCGACGCACAGCTCTCCCGGACCAAGGGCGTGCACCGTACGTCGCCCATCTCGCTCACCTCGATCGGCGACCGGGCGAAGAACCCCAAGGACGAGGTGGAGGTGGCCGTCGGCAGCTGCGCCGAGCTGCGCGAGGTGGCCCGGCTGACGTCCTGCCGGAACGGCGACATCTTCAAGATCGTCGGCGGCGACTACGGCGGCACGACGAACCAGGTCGCCAAGACGGGCCGCACGCTGTACCTGGACCCGGTGTACGACGGGCCGACGACCGACACGGTGGCCTGGAAGGTGCCCGCGGGCCTGAAGACGGCGACACACCGCGAGGACCCGACCGGCTACGCCCGCGACGGTCTGCTGATCACCTCCGGCGCACTGCCCGCGAAGGCGGCGAAGTCCCTCAACCAGAAGGTGTTCGTCACGCTCGACACCTCGGTGCCGGACGCGACCGACTACGTACGCAACACCGCCGCGAAGCTCGACCCGCTGGCGACCGTGTTCACCCTGGCCGCCACCGAGCAGTCGGTGCAGTTCCGGTCCATCCGCACCGGGCTGCTGGTCGGCGCCACCTGTGTGCTCGTCCTCATCGGGGCAAGCCTGCTGGTGTCGCAGCTGGAGCAGTTGCGCGAGCGCAGGAAGCTGCTGTCGGCGCTGGTCGCCTTCGGCACCCGGCGGCGCACGCTGAGCCTGTCGGTGCTGTGGCAGACGGCGATCCCGATCGGTCTGGGCCTGGCCCTTGCCTCGGCGGTGGGGCTGACCCTGGGCTCGGTGCTGCTGAAGATGACGGCCACGCCGGTGGTCGTCGACTGGGCGAGCGTGCTGACGATGACCGGCATCGGTGCGGCGGTCGTCCTGGCGGTGACCCTGCTCAGCCTGCCGCCGCTGCTGCGGATGATGCGGCCGGACGGGCTGCGCACGGAGTAACCGCCCGCAGCCGTCCGCCCGCCGGTGTCTCAGAGTCCGTACTCCCGGACCACCCGGCGGACCTGGGCGAAGAGCATGCCCACGTTCACCGACTTGCGGCAGACCACCACGGCGACGACGTCCTGTTGCTCGGTCATCCGCACGAACAGATGGGTGAGGTTCTCGCTGTTGACGAGGATCTCCTGGAAGAAGTGGTGGTCACTGGTGATCCCGCGACGTTCCTTGAAGACGTCCTCGATCATCACGACCGTCCGGCCCTGGAACAGGTCGAGGGTCGCACCCGCCAGCAGGTCGAGGACCTCTGGCGGGTGGTTGTCGATGGTCTCGTACGACAGCAGCATGCCGGTGGCCATGTCGACCACACCCGAGGCCACACAGTCGGGGGCATCGGTACGGAGGGTTTTGACCAGGCCCATCACCTGGTCGGAGAATCCTGGGGTCATACGTTTCGTCGCCATCCCTTCACACTCCTTCTGATGCCTTCTCAGTGAGGATCGACTCGATGCGGTCGAGCGTCGGCCGGGCCGCGAGGTGCAGCCGGTCCACGTCCATCCCCTCGTCGCCGAGCACCACCATCAGGGCGGTGGCGCCGACGGCGTAGGTCGCGGCGCAGCCGTGACTTCCGTACGTCACCGTCTGGCGCAGCGTGCCGCGGTCGGTGGCCTCGGCGGTGCGCCGGGCCAG
>NZ_JAWOAI010000570.1:0-5837 GCF_033194735.1 Streptomyces sp. W16 | reverse complement strand
TGCCGGAGAGCTGGCGCGTCCCGTCCGCGGCCACCCCGCTGTCGTACGAGAACCCGGGAGCGGGCGTCGCCGCGCTGGCCGCCGAAGCCCCCGACCTGGTCCAAGCGGTGCACGCCGCCGAGGAGTTCGGCGACTGGGACACCGTCGTCCTGCTGGGACAGACCCTGTGGCCGCTCCAGCTCAAGGCCGGCCACCACGACGTACTGCTGCCCGCGCTGCGCACCGCGGCGCGGACGGCGGACGCCCACTTCCCCGGCACTCGCGGCGCCGGTGCCCTCCATGCCCAACTCGCCCACAGCCTCATGGAGTTGCGGCGCTGGGAGGAGGCGGAACCCGAGGCGCTGGCCGCCGCGCGGGACGAAAGGGCGGCCGGGCATGTACGCGGCCACGCCTCCGCCGTCGAGTTCCTCGGCCTGCTCCGGCTGCGGCAATGGCGCTTCGACGAGGCGTACACGGCCTTCGACGAGGCCGACGGCATCCTGGACGGCATCGGTCCCGGCGACGAGGGTGCCACCGATCTGCCGCGCGCCCGCGCGCTGTTGGAACGACACCGCGGCAGGGCGCTGCGCGGCCTGGGCCGCCCCGCCGAGGCCGTCGCGCACCTGGAAGTCGCGCTGGCCTTCTTCCGTGAGCCCCCCGAGGCCTACAACACGGCCCGCACTCTCACCGACCTCGCCGAAACCCGCCTGAACCAGGGCGAGTTCACGGCCGCCCGCGCCCTGATCGACGAGGCGGCAATCGCGCTGCGCGACGAGAACGCGGAACAGCACCTGTCGTATCTGCGCGTCCTGCGCGAGCGCTGCGACGGTTAGGCAGGGGTGACCCGCACTCGGTGCACGGCCCCGCCCGTGTGCACGGTCAGCCCTTGCGTGACGGACTCGTGCAGCGACTTGCCGGAAGCCAGCCAGGCGTGCAAGGCCGAGGCGCAGGCGACCGGGTCGGCGTCCGCGGGCGGTTCGGTGCGCAGGAGCAGCAGGGTGCCGTCCGAGGTGCGGGCCGTGCAGGTGCCGGGACCGGTGACGTAGACGGCGAGGGCGCATCGCGGGTGCCGGGCCAGGACCTCCGTCGTCCAGAGCGCGGGTGACCCGAAGCGCGGATCGTCCGCCGCGCCATGCCGGAACACCACGTCGGCCAGGGACAGTTGGCCCTGCTCGCGGGTGTCCTCGTGCACCGCGGTGTGGGTCTCGCCGGTGTTGTCGGGCGCCGGGTGCGGGCCCGCGTACCGGACGACGGCGACCTCGGTGGTGCCCAGCAGCCGGGTGAGCACCCGCAGCGGGACCGTGTGCGCCGCGGGTTCGAACGGCGGCAACGGAAGCGGTTCGAGCAGTGCGGGAGCGTCCGGTTCGGGGATGCCGACGAGGTCGTAGAAGAGGCGCCGTAGGAGGGTCGCCGACTCGCCCGGGACGGAGCTGGTGAAGGCCGCGGGGGTGGGCGAGGGGGTGTGCGTGGAGATGAGCTCGGCGAGTTGGGGGCTGAGGGGGAGCGTGGGGTCCAGGCGGGGCGCGGTGCGGACGAAGGCGTGCACCGGGGCGTCGGGGGCGAGGCCCGCGAGGGGTGCGGCGCCGAGGAGGACGGGGGTGCCGAGCGCGGCGGCGTAATAGGTCACCGAGCCGTGGTCGCCGATGACCGCGTCGGCGGCGAGCAGCGCCTGGCGCCAGCCGTGCAACGGGTCGACGAGGGTGAGTCCGGCGCGGCGGGCCCGGTCGAGCCAGGCGCGGATCTGGCCCGGGCCGTGGCCGTACCAGATGTTGGGGTGCAGGACGGCGGCGAGACGGTACTCGTCGACGGGGAGTTCGGAGGTCAGCCGGGGGAGCAGGGACGGCAGTACGTCGTCGCCGGAGGCGGGGCCGTCGCCGAACAGGGACTCCGGGTTCCAGGTGGAGTTGAGGACCACCAGCCGCTGCGCCCGCCCGACGCCGAGCGCCCGCCGGTAGCGCTCCCGGTAGGGGCGCGCCGCGAGCATGCGGTCCCAGCACGGATCACCGGCCAGTACGGCCGTGGGCGCGGCCTCGGGACACACGGCACGCAGCCGCTCCACCTGCTCGGGGTGCGACAGCACCAGCGCGTCGGCGACGGGCCGCCCGCTGTCGTCGAGCAGCCACTCGGGCGACAGCCCGAAAACCGGAACCTCGACCTCCGCCGCCTCGCCGCCGGGTGTTGGGTGTTGGGTGTTGGGTGTTGGGTGTTGGGTGTTGGGTGTTGGGTGTTGGGTGTTGGGTGTTGGGTGTCCCCAGCCTTTTAGTGTATCCGATACCGTGGGACATCACGGCCAATACGCCTGAAAGTGACCGGAGTTGACCGCCGAAGCTCGCGGAGACGGCCAAGTCGACCGGTGTTGCCGTCGCCTGTTCCCAGGACACCACCGGCACCCCCGTTTCCGCGAGCAACTCGGACACCCCAGCCCGGAACGCCGACGATCCCGTGCAGGTGACCAGCAACTGCACCCGGAAGTCGTCGTGGAAGAGCGGCAGTACGTCGAGGAGCCGGGTCGCGGACGTCACGTTGTGCACGACGAACAGCACATTGCGGCTGCGCCCCCGCGTCGCCCACCGCCCGGCGTCGTCGCCGACCGGCACCCGTATCCATTCCTCGGCCCCCGTCACGCCCCTCGACCACCTTTCGCGCATGTGATCGGGCAACGATAGTCAGCCCCGGGCCCGCGTGCACCGGCCGCCCCTGAAATCGGCCGGGACACGCGGAGGCCCCTGCGGGCGGCGCGGGGCTGCAGGGCCTTGTCGCCGCCCCGCGCGCGCAGGTTCACGAAGGTCGGTGTCACCGTCGGCGGTGTCGCGTACGACGTCGGCGTCACCCGCCCCTTCACGTCCTACCCCGGTTGGGGTCGTGCCACGTACCCGGCGGGGAAGCAATGGCATTGCCGTGCGGCGGCGCTGTTCTTTTGTGCTCGTTCGGGCCGATGTTCTTGCGTGAAACGTCAGCTGTCAACGGCTCCAGTGAGAAACCCCCGGGCGCCGGAGCCCGTCGGGCGTCCGGCATCCGGGGGTGCGCAGGGGCCGTTGGTCAGGCCGTCACCGTCTCCGGCCGCGACGCCTCCCGGGGTGACCGCACGCCGAGCAGTTCCGTCGGGACCTTGTTCGTCTCGCGGGCCGAGAGCGCCGCGATGACCGGCGGGACGCACAGGGCCGCCGTGAACAGGGCCACCGAGGACCAGTCCGTGCCGTCGGGACCCGCGATCCGCGCGGCGAAGGTGACCGCGAACCCGGCCACGGCGAAGCCGATCTGGGTACCGATGGCCATACCGGACAGCCGGACCCGGGTCGAGAACATCTCGCCGTAGAAGGAGGGCCACACGCCGTTCGCGGCGCTGTAGACGACGCCGAAGGCGACGATGCCGAGGATCAGGACGAGGGCGTAGGAGCCCGTCGAGATCGCCCAGAGGTAGAGGAACATCGTGATCGCGCTGCCGACCGCGCCGATCAGGTACACCGGGCGACGGCCGATGCGGTCGGACAGGGTGGCCCACAGGGGGATCGCGGCCAGGGCGACGAGGTTGGCGAGCGCGCCCACCCACAGCATCGAGGTGCGGGACATGCCGACGGCGTCGCTGGTCGCGTAGGCCAGCGCCCACACGGTGAAGATCGTCGAGACGGAGGCGATGAGCGCGCCCGCGATCACCCGCAGGACGTCCGCCCAGTGCTCGCGCAGCAGTACCACGAGCGGCAGTTTCACGACCCCCTCGGTCGCCGCCTGCCGGGCGAAGGCCGGGGTCTCCTGGAGCTTGCGGCGCATGAAGTAGCCGGCGACCGCGACCAGGACGCTCGCCCAGAACGGGACGCGCCAGCCCCAGGACAGCAGCTGCCTGTCGGGGAGTTGGGCGATGCCGAGGAAGACGAGGGTGGCGAGGAGCTGGCCGCCCTGGGTGCCGCCGAGGGTGAAGCTGGTGAAGAAGCCGCGCCGGTCCGGCGGTGCGTGCTCCAGCGTCATCGAACTGGCGCTGGCCTGCTCGCCCGCCGCGGAGATGCCCTGGAGGACCCGGCACAGCACCAGGAGGACCGGAGCGAGTGAGCCGACCTGCGCCCGGGTGGGCAGACAGCCGATGAGGAACGTCGACAGGCCCATCAGCAGCAGCGTGAAGATCATGATCTTCTTACGGCCGACCCGGTCGCCGAAGTGTCCGAGGAACAGAGCGCCGACCGGACGGGCCGCGTAGGCGACCCCGAAGGTCGCGAGCGAGAGCAGGGTCGCCGTCGCCGGGTCCGAGTCGTCGAAGAAGACCTTGGGGAAGATCAGCGCGGCGGCGCTGCCGTAGATGAAGAAGTCGTAGTACTCCAGGGCGCTGCCGATCCAGGCGGCGGCGGCCGCCTTCTTCGGCTGCCCGACAGCGTTGGCGGGGACGGACACGGCTTGCTCCTTCGCGGAGACTCCGCCGTGGGCGGAGTGAGCGGAGACGGGGAGACTGGATGTGCGAGACGGAGTCGCTGCCGGATCGCGGCTAATTAACCCACTGGATAGTTAGTCTCGGTGGGTAGGGATGTTGCGCCCACGTTTCCCGGGTGTCAAGGGGTGCCGTCGGACCGTCTCAGTCCGTCGCGCGCTCCGCCGTCAGATAGGCGATCACCATGTCGCCCAGCATGGTCCGGTAGTGCTCGCGCCGGTCCGGGGCGACCAGGTCGCGGCCGAACAGGGCGCCGAAGGTGTGCCGGTTGGCGACCCGGAAGAAGCAGTACGAGCTGATCATCGCGTGCAGGTCGACGGCGTCCACGTCGGCCGTGAACAGGCCGGACTGCTGTCCCGACTCCAGGATGCGGCGGATCACGTCGAGGGCGGGCGAGCCGATCCTGCCGAGCTTCTCGGAGGCGGCGATGTGCTCGGCCCCGTGGATGTTCTCGATGCTCACCAGGCGGATGAAGTCCGGGTGCTGCTCGTGGTGGTCGAAGGTCAGCTCCGCCAGCCGCCGGATGGCCGCGACCGGGTCCAGGTGCTCGACGTCCAGGCCCTGTTCGGCCTCGCGGATCACGCCGTAGGCCCGCTCCAGGACGGCCGTGAAGAGCTGTTCCTTGCCGCCGAAGTAGTAGTAGATCATCCGCTTGGTGGTGCGGGTGCGGGCGGCGATCTCGTCGACGCGGGCGCCGTCGTAGCCGGCCCGTGCGAACTCGTGGGTCGCCACGTCGAGGATCTCGGCCCTGGTGCGGGCCGCGTCTCGGATGCGCCCGTTCGGTCGTGCCGGTTCTTCGACGCTGGTCATCGGGTTCCTTGGCTTCTTTCGGGCGCGGGCGCGGTGTGCGGCCGATTGTAGAAGGAGGGGCGGGTGGCGGGCGGTCGCGTTCCCGCCCGGGGCTTTCCGTGGCCCGGCGATGCTGATATAGCTAACGTACTAGTTCGTACATTAGCGAGCCGCTCAGCTCAGGAGGACCAGGTGGTCGACGTCTTCAAGGACTCGTATCTCGTCGGGCTGATCGGTTCCGGTATCGGTCCCTCCCTCAGCCCCGCCCTGCACGAGCGCGAGGCCGACCGCCAGGGGCTGCGCTATCTGTACCGGCTCATCGACATCGACGTGCTCGGTGTCGGCCCGGAGGCGGTGGGCGAACTGGTGCGCGCCGCCCGCGTCTTGGGCTTCGACGGGCTCAACATCACCCACCCGTGCAAGCAGCTCGTCATCGAGCACCTCGACGGGCTCGCCCCGCAGGCCGAGGCGCTGGGCGCGGTCAACACCGTCGTCTTCGAGGCGGACGGCAGCGCGATCGGCCACAACACGGACGTCACCGGCTTCGCCGCCTCCTTCGCGCGGGGACTGCCCGACGCGCCCATGGAACGGGTCGTGCAGGTGGGCGCGGGCGGCGCGGGTGCGGCCGTAGCCCATGCCACGCTCACCCTCGGCG
>NZ_JAWOAI010000569.1:0-5840 GCF_033194735.1 Streptomyces sp. W16 | reverse complement strand
CGTCGCGTCGCGCGACCGCGCTGGCCATGGGCGCCGACGTGGTCGTCGACCCGGCCGAGGTCTCGCCGTACGAGGCGTGGCGCAACGCGGCTGGTGGCCGGGCGAGTTGTGTCGTGTTCGAGTGCGTCGGCGTCCCGGGCGTTCTCGACTCGATCATCAAGGGGTGTGAGCGCGGGACCCGGATCTTCTCCGTCGGCGGTCCGCCGGAGGGCGACCATCTGCACACCCTGACCGCGAAGCGGAAGGGGCTCAACATCCAGTTCGGGGGCGGTCCGTCGATGGACCACTGGGACGAGGCGTTCCGGGCCGTCTGCTCCGGCGGCCTCGACGTCGGGCCGATGCTCGGCCACACCGTCGGGCTCGACGGGGTGCCGGCCGCGCTCGACGCCGCACGGGACGCCAACGGGCCGGCCCGCATCATCGTCGTACCAGGGAGTTGAACTCACTCATGAGCGAGAGCGACGAGCTTGCCCAACTACGCGCCACCGTCGAGTCGTTGGCAGCGAAAGTGCGCGCCTTGGAGGACCAGGTCGAGATCACTCAACTCGTCGCCCAGTACGGGCCGGCGGTCGACAGCGGTTCGGGCGAGGCCGCCGCGGCGCTCTGGACCGAGGACGGCGTCTTCGACGCGATCCCCCATCTGCGGATGGAGGGCCGGGACGGCATCGTCGGCATGGTGCACGGCCCGGGCCACCAGAGCGTGATCCACAACGGCTGCGGCCATGTGCTGACCGCGCCGCACGTCGTCGTGGACGGCGACCGCGCGACCGGCCGGAGCCATGCGCTGCATCTGCGGTGGGACGCCGACGCGGGCCGGTTCTGGGTGTTCCAGGTCTCCGCCAACACCTGGCGCTGGGTGCGCACTTCGGAGGGGTGGCGGATCGCCGAGCGGGTCAATGCCAACCTCGACGGCAGCGACGGGCCCCGCGCGATGTTGGCGCCAACTGCCAACTCCGAGCCCTTGGAGCAGAGTTGAGGATCGGGTTCATCGGGTGGGGCCGGATGGGGCGGCCGATCGTCGAGCGGCTGACGGCCGCCGGGCATGACGTCACGGTCCTTGTACGCCGCCCGGAGGCCCGTGCGGCTGCCCACGCGAGCGGGCTCGCGCCGGCAGAAGCGGTCAGGGCGACGGTCCGCGACGCCGACGCGGTGTTCGTCGCCGTGCTGAAGGACGAGCAGGTACGAGCGGTCTGCCTCGGCGCGGACGGCGCCCTCTCGGCCATGCAGCCGGGAGCGACGCTCGTCCAGCACACCACCTCCGGTCCCGCCACCGCCCAGCTGCTCGCCGAGGCCGGCGCGGAGCGCGGTGTCGGGGTCCTGGACGCCGCGCTCTCGGGCGGCCCGCACGACATCGCCGCGGGCCGTCTCACCCTGTGGGTCGGCGGGGACGAGGCTCAACTGGACGAGGTGCGCCCGCTGTTGGAGACGTACGCCTCGCCGGTCATGTTCGTGGGACCGGTCGGCAACGGTCAGCGGGTCAAGCTCGTCAACAACGCCCTGTTCGTGGCCCAGGTCGGGCTCGCGGTCGACGCGGTGCGGGTGGCGGGCTCGCTGGGTATCGACGAGAAGGCGATTCTCGCGGCCCTGCAGCACGGCAGCGGTGCCAGTCGCGCGCTCGGTGTCGTCGCCCGCGGGGGCTCGGTCGACTCGGTCGCGGAGCGGCTGGCCGACCTGATGAGCAAGGACGTCCGCGTGGTGCGCGAGGTGGCGCGAAGCGCCGGTGCCGACCTCGGGATCATCGGGACGGTGCTGTCGTCGGACGCGGTCGAGAAGAAGGTTCTCCGATCGTCCTAGCTGAACTTATAGAGGAGTACGAAGTGACTGAATCCCTCACCACCAAGTACGGGCCGTGGGGTGTCGTCGCCGGAGGGTCGGACGGGGTGGGTGCGGCGTTCGCCCACCGGATGGCCGCCCAGGGGATGAACGTCGTGCTGGTGGCCCGGCGGCTGCCCGTGCTGGAGGAGTCCGCCGACGAGATCCGGGCCCGGTACGGCGTCGAGGTCCGCACCGTCGCGCTCGACCTCAGCTCCCCCACTGCCCTCTCGGAGTTGGAGCGGGCGACCGCCGGTCTGGAAGTCGGTCTGTTCGTTTACAACGCGGGCGGCGACGATCGCAGCGTCCCGTTCCTCGACAAGGACCTCGACGTCCACCTGGGGCTGGTGCGGCGCAACTGCACGGCCGTACTCGAAGCGGCGTACCGTTTCGGCGCCCCGATGGTGGCGCGCAAGCGGGGGGCGGTGGTCCTCGTGACCTCGGGCGCGGCCTGGGCAGGCGGTGCCACGCTCGCCGCCTACGGTGCCTCGAAGGCGTTCGACCTGATCCTCGCGGAAAGCCTGTGGGCGGAGTGGCAGGGCAGCGGGGTGGACGTCCTGGGGCTGGTGCTCGGCAGGACCGACACCCCGTCCCTGCGCCGGACCGAGGGTGTCCAAGGAGGCTCCTACGGCGGCGACTTGGCCGACCCGGACGACGTGGCAGCCGAGGCGCTCGCCCATCTCTCCGACGGGCCGACCTGGATCTGCGGCAGCCCCACCCCGACCGGCGGTTCACCGTTCGGCGCGCTGAGCCGCCGCGACGCGGTCCTCGCGATGAGCCGGGGCGCGACCGCGCACCGCGAGTGACAGGGCACGCGATCCCGGTCTACTGCTCCTTGAGGTGTTCCTTCATCGCGTCGAGCTTCGTGAGAATGGGGTATCCGGTGACGCTCAGCGCGTTCCCGTGCCCCGTCTCGTGGATGTCGAACACGGACTGGATGGCCGCGTAGAAGCCCTGGACGTCGAGGCTCTGGTTGACGGCACGCTTGGCCTGGCGGAGCCCGAAGGACGGCATACGGGCGATCTGCTGGGCCAACTCCAGGGCCTCGGTGCCCAGTTGGCCGAGGGGGACGACCTTGTTCACCATGCCGACCTTCTCCGCCTCCTCCGCGGTGACGGCCCGGCCGGTGAAGAGGATCTCCTTCGCCTTGCGCGGGCCCAACTCCCAGGTGTGGCCGTGGTATTCGACTCCCCCGATGCCCATGTGCACGACGGGGTCGGAGAATTCGGCGTTCTCGGCGGCCACGATCAGGTCGCAGGGCCAGCACAGCATCAGTCCGCCGGCGATGCACTTGCCCTGCACGGCGGCGATCGTCGGCTTGGGCACGTTGCGCCAGCGCAGCGTGTACTCCAGGTACCGGCGGGTCTCGGCACTGTAGATCCACTCCAGGGTGATCTCCTTCGGCGCCGGCCAGCGGTCCTTCAGGTCGTGTCCCGCCGAGAAGTGCTTGCCGTTGGCCTTCAGGAGAATGACCTTCACGTCCTCGTCGGCCGCGGCCCGGCTCCAGGCCGCGTCGAGGGCGTCGAGAAGCACGCTGTTCTGCGCGTTGGCGACCTCGGGCCGGTTGAGGGTGATGATCCCCACCCGGCCGTCGACCTCGTACAGGATCTCGTCCATGCGTTTCGTCCTCTGTCGGCTCTGGGATGTCGGCTCTCTGGGCTGACGGCTCTATCGGGGCAGGCCGAGGATGCGCTCGGCGATGATGTTCCGCTGGATCTCGGAGGTGCCGCCGGCGATGGTCCCGCCGAAGCTGCGCGCGTACCGCTCGAACCAACTGGCGTTGAACGTCTCCAGGTTCATATGGGTGTACGGCCCCGTCTGCACCGGATGCAGCAGCGACTCGGTCCCGTGCTGTTCGAGGGCGTGCAGTTCGGCGTTCTGCGCGGCCTCGGAGCCGAGCAGTTTGAGGACCGAGATCTCCACCGGGTTGCGGTCGGGTCCGAGCAGCCGGTAGCCGAGCAACCGCAGTGCCTGGACGTCCATTTGGAGGGTGGCGTACCACTCCTCGTCGCAGGCCGCGTCCTGGATGAGGGCGTCCATCCGCTCGGCGTAGTGCACCCACAGGAGGGTCCGTTCGTGCCCGAGCGAGCCGTTGGCCACGCGCCAGCCCTCGTTGAGGGGGCCGACGAGGTTCTCCTCGGGGACGCGGACGTCGGTGAAGAACACCTCGTTGAAGTCGAGGTCGTCGGGCGCGGCGATCGATCCGAAGGGCCGCCGGACCAGGCCCTCGGAGTCTGTGGGGACGAGCAGGACACTGATCCCCTTGTGCTTGGGGGCGTCGGGGTCGGTGCGGACGAAGGTGAGCAGGACGTCGGCGTCGTGCGCGCCCGAGGTCCACACCTTCTGCCCGTTGACGACGAAGTGGTCGCCGTCGAGGGTCGCGCGGGTGCGCAGCCCGGCCAGGTCCGACCCGGCTCCGGGCTCGCTCATGCCGAGCGACGCGGTGATCTCGGCCCGTAGCAGCGGTATGGCCCAGTCGCGTTTCTGTTCCTCGGTGCCGAAGGTGAGCAGGGAGGCCGCGATGATGTTGAGACCCTGCGGGTTGAAGCTGTGGTAGATCCGGCGCCGGGACAACTCCTCCAGGTGGGCGACGACTTGGGGCAGCGTGGCGTTGCGCCCGCCGTACTCCGGCGGCTGGGCGGGCAGCAGCCAGCCCTCGTCGAAGAGTGTGCGCTGCCAGCGCCGGGCCCAATCCGGTATGTCCGCGCTGGACTTGGACCGGACTGTGGCCTCTTCGGGGGTGGGCAGGTGGGTGTCGAGGAAGGCGCTGAAATCGGCGCGGAACTTCTCGACCTCGGGGTCGGGAGCCAGTCTCATACCAGCAGCGCCTTCCTGTGCTCGGACGCCGTGCCGAGGAGCAGGTCCCCGGCCTTGGCCCGCTTGAGATGGATCTGCAGTTCGTTCTCCCACGTGTAGCCCATGGCCCCGAAGAGCTGGAACCCGTTGCGGAAACACACCCGTTGACAGTCTCCGGCGGCGGCCTTGGCCATCGCGGCGGCCCGGCCGCGGCGCGGATCGTCCTCGGCGATGGTCAGCGCGGAGAAGTAGGCGAGCACCTTGGCGCGTTCGATGGCGACGTACATGTCGGCGGCCTTGTGCTTGACGGCCTGGAACGAGCCGATGGGCACGCCGAATTGGTGTCGTTCCTTCACATGGGCGACGACCAGGTCGAGGATGCGCCGGCAACTGCCGACGGTGCTGACCGCCAGGCCCATCAGGGCCAGGTCCGGTACACCGGCGACGAGGTCCGGCACGTCCACCCGGGCGACGTGCAGGGTCGGGTCGAACACGGACAACCGCTCGGCCGCCAACTCCTTTCCGTCCCGTACGACCACGCCCTCGGAGGTGAGAAGGGCGATCTCGTCGGCGCGGTCGGCGTCGAGGACGAACCGGCCCTCTCCGTCGAAGACACCGGTGCCCGAGCCGCGCGGCAGCCGTCCGGCCAGCGGCGCGAACCAGGTTGCCGTGGCGAGGAAGGGCGTCGGGTCGGCGGCGTACCCCAACTCCTCCAGGACGATGGCCAGTTCCACCGGAGGAGCCTCCAGCCACCCCAACTCCAGGTACGTCTGCCAGAGTTGGTCCTCGGGCAGCGATCGTGACCTGGTGACCGTTTCGCGGACCACTCGCTGGAGCAGCCGCTGCTCGTCGTCGAACTCAAACTCCATGCGCGACCTCCAGAAGGACCTTGCCGATGGCGCGGCGCCCCAGGCCGAGGGCCGCGGCGACTTCGGCGAGCGGATACACGGCGTGGACGCGGGGCCGGATCTTCCCGGCGGCGAACAGTCCGTGGAGTTCGGTGCGGGCGGCGACCAGGTCGTCCCGCTGATGCCGTGCCCAGCCGCCGAGGTCGAAGCCGTGGACGCTGACACCCTTGAGCATCGGAAGGTTGAGCGGGATACGCGGGATCTCCCCGCTCGCGAACCCCACGCTCACGAACCGCCCGCCCCAGCGCATGGCCCGCAACGCCTCCTCCGCGTACGGCCCGCCGACCGGGTCGATCACGACATCGGCGCCGCCCGCGTCCCGCA
>NZ_JAWOAI010000568.1:0-5857 GCF_033194735.1 Streptomyces sp. W16 | reverse complement strand
AAGCCGCCGCGGACCCTGCTGGGCCCCGGGGTGTCGCTCAGGCCGCGCAACGCTCCCGCTCCTCACGCTCCAGCGCGCGTGCGTCCAGGTCGCGGGCCTCCAGCTCCTCCCGGAGCCGGGCGAGCGCCCGGTGCAGCGTGCTCTTGACCGTACCGGCCGACATGCCCAGGGCCGCGGCCGTCTCTTCGGTGGACATCTGCTCCCAGTGTCGCAGGACGACAACACTGCGCTGTTTCGGAGCGAGAACTTTCATGATGTCCATAAGAAGCGCCCGGTCCGCGTGCTGTTCGGTCGCGTCGTCGACGCTCGCGTCCGGGAGCTGCTCGGTGGGGACCTCTTCGAGCTTGCGGGCCCGCCACCACTCGGTCCGCGTGTTGATCATGACGCGGCGCAGGTACGCGTCCGCGAGGCGCTTGTCCTCGATGGTCTCCCAGCGGCCGTACGTCCGTACCAGCGCGGTCTGCAGCAGGTCCTGGGCATCGACCGGGTCCGGCACCAGCCGGCGGGCGCTGCGCAGCAGCGCGTCCTGTCGGGTGCGGACGTACTCCTCGAATTCGAGCACCTCGCCCTGCGCCATGATCAACCGCCTCCATCCCCGTTTCCGGCCCGCCTGCTGCCGGTTGTCCTTTGCTGCGTCCCGCCGGTCTGCGGCACAGGAATGAAGCTACGGAGGGGTTGTCACGGCACTGTGCGGAGCAGCCTGCGGGGAGCGCTCGGCTGTCCGTCGGTTGTGTAACGGAAGTAGGTCTTGGGTAAGGGGGCGGGGTTTTTGGGGTGGGTATGGGGCGGTTTGGGCGTTGCTGGAGTGTTGCGGTGGCTGGGTGTGGGCTGTGATGTGGCCGGGGGTGGGGCGAGAGGCTGTGAATTGACCGTGTGTCAGGTGCGGGTTGCGGGGAGTTGGTACAAGCCGTTCTGGAGGGGTTCCACCAAGCCGTCCGCCACCAGGCCGTCCAGGGCTCTGGCCCGCTGTACCGGTTCGTGCCACACGCGGTCCAGTGCCGACTGTGGGACGGGGGTGCCGGGTGCCGCTTCGCGGAGTACGGCGAGGAGTTTGCCGCGTACCTGGCGGTCCGTGCCTGCGTAGGTCTGGGCGCGGCGGGCCGGGCCCTCGTGGTCCGGCTTGCCCGCTAGGTTCCAGGCGCACTGGGCGGTGATCGGGCAGCGGTGGCATGTTTCATTTTTTGCCGTGCAGACGAGTGCGCCCAGTTCCATGGAGGCTGCGGCCCAGCGGGCTGCGGTGTCGTCGTCCTGGGGGAGCAGGGCTCGGGCCAGTTTGCGTTCTGCGGCGGTGGTGGCGTTCGGGGGGTACTGGGTGCCGGTGACCGCGCGCGCGAAGACTCGGCGGACGTTGGTGTCCAGGACCGCGTGGCGTTGGCCGTAGGCGAAGGACGCGACTGCGGCTGCCGTGTACTCGCCGATGCCGGGGAGTGCGAGGAGCTGGGCGTGGTCCGTGGGGACGTCGCCGCCGTGGCGTTCCGTTATGGCGGTGGCGGCGCCGTGCAGGCGGAGGGCGCGGCGGGGGTAGCCGAGGCGGCCCCAGGCGCGGACGGCTTCGCCGGGGGCGTCCTGGGCGAGGTCGGCGGGGCGGGGCCAGCGGGCGAGCCACTGTTCGTATACGGGGAGGACTCGGTTGACCGGGGTCTGCTGGAGCATGAACTCGCTGACCATCACGGCCCAGGGGCCGGCGTCGGGGTGGCGCCAGGGGAGGTCGCGGGCGTTGTCTTCGAACCAGTTGATGACGGGAGCGTGGAGGTGCTCGCCGGTGGTGGAAGTGGTGGAAGTGGTGGACGTGGTGTGCGGGGGGTTCGTGGGCGCAGTCATGGCCGTTTGATCCTGCCATGTGCGGGCCCGTCGGCGGGTGCGGGTGCGTGGGTGGTTCGCCGGTTCGTCGTGGTGGGTCGGTGCCGCGTCGGGGGGTGTCCGTCCTCGGAACGGCGCGGAATCGGTGTCTCAAGAGAGTGGGGGTGTTGACGCGCCAACCGCTGCGGGCGGACACCCCCCGACACGTCACCTTCGCGCCGTACGCGGGTGGCGAGCCGTCGTTCAACTCCCTTGCCGGGATGATGATCCGGAAAAGTTGGGGCTGGGGCGGCGGGTGGGGCGAGGTAACTCCCCGTTGTCTCGTAAGGTTTGAGCCGTGGGATCTATGCGCAATCCGGTCGGGCCGCTTCCCTCCTCCATCTATTGGCGACGGAGGGTCCTCATGGTGTCCGTGGTCGCCCTGTTGGCGCTGCTGATCACCTGGATCGTCACGTCCGGTGGTGGGGGCAGTAAGAACGGTGCGGATGGGGCCAAGAACGGCCGGACTCCTGCGCCCACGATCACTGCCGGTCCGTCCGGTTCGGGGCCCGCGATCAGTCAACACCCCGGCGGTCGCGACGAGTCGAGCAGCGGCAGTAGTAGTGGTGGCAGTGGTAGTAGCGGTGGCGCGAGTGATGGCAGTAGTGGTGGCGGTAGTGGGTCTGGCTCCGGGGCGGGGGATGGTGGTTCCGGTGGTGGGGCCAACGGGGGGAGTAGTACGGGGACTACGGTTCCTGCTGATTCGACTCTGCCCAACTGCACTGCCAGTGCTGTGCAGTTGAGTCTGCGGAGTCTGCACAACTCTTACTCGCCGGGTCAGACGCCTACTTTTGTGCTGACCGCGAAGAACTCTTCCAGTAGTGACTGCAAGGTTGATCTCGGGCCCAAGAGTGCGGTGTTGACGATCACTGAGGCGGGGGGTGCCGCCGACTACTGGTCCTCCGCCGACTGCCCGAAGGGTTCCGGGAGTGTGTACTACCGGGTGTCCGCCGGGGGGAGTGTCACGTACACGCTGAAGTGGGATCGCAAGCCGAGTGCGCCCGAGTGTGCGACGCCTCCGGCCGGGTCGGCCGGTGTGGGGACCTATCTGGTGGAGGCGGCTGCTTCCGGGTTCGCCAAGGCGCAGACCTCGTTCGTCTTGGCGAGTGACTGACGGTCAGTTCCTAGACGTAGCGTTCCAGGATTGAGGATTCCGCCAGGCGGGAGAGGCCCTCTCGTACGCTTCTTGCCCTTGCCTCGCCTACGCCGTCGACTGTCTGGAGGTCGTCGACGCTTGCCGCCAGGAGCTTCTGGAGGCCGCCGAAGTGCTCTACCAGGCGGTCGATGATCGCGCCGGGGAGGCGCGGGACCTTGGCCAGGAGGCGGAAGCCTCGGGGGGAGACCGCCGAGTCGAGGGCCTCGGGGGAGCCGGTGTAGCCCAAGGCGCGGGCCACGGTGGGCAGTTCGAGGAGTTCGGCGTGGGAGAGGGCGTCGAGTTCCGCCAGTGCCTCGTCCACCGTGCGGGAGCGTTTGGCCGTGGGTTCGGGGACGTAGTCGCGCACTACCAGTTCGCGTTCCGGGTCCACGCCCGCGATCAGCTCTTCGAGTTGGAGGGAGAGGAGGCGGCCGTCCGTGCCCAGTTCGAGTACGTACTCCGCGATTTCGTTGGCGATCAGGCGGACCATTTCGAGGCGTTGGACCACCGCCGAGACGTCCCTGACTGTTACCAGGTCCTCGATCTCCAGGGCGGAGAGGGTTCCCGCCACTTCGTCCAGGCGGAGCTTGTAGCGCTCCAGGGTGGCCAGGGCCTGGTTGGCCCGGGACAGGATCGCCGCCGAGTCCTCCAGGACGCGGCGCTGGCCGTCCACGTAGAGGGCGATCAGGCGCATGGACTGGGAGACGGAGACCACTGGGAAGCCGACCTGTTTGCTCACCCGGTCCGCTGTGCGGTGGCGGGTGCCTGTTTCCTCTGTGGGGATCGTCGGGTCGGGGACCAGCTGGACGCCCGCTCTGAGGATCTTGGAGAGGTCGGACGACACCACGATGCCGCCGTCCAGCTTGCAGAGTTCGCGTAGGCGGGTGGCCGTGAACTCCACGTCCAGGATGAAACCGCCTGTGCACATGGCTTCGACGGTCTTGTCGGAGCCGAGCACGATGAGTCCGCCCGTGTTGCCGCGGAGAATTCGCTCCAGGCCGTCGCGCAGGGCCGTGCCGGGTGCCACGGCGCTCAGTGAGGCGCGCATCAGCCCTTCGGCACCGGAGCTCCCGCCGGACTTTCCGGGAGCTGACGCCCGGTCGTTGGCTGCCACTGCACTCCTCGGGTCGCAGGTTCTTCAGGCGCCGCCGTTTCGCACAGTTGGTTCGTACGGACGGGCGAGACCAGGGCAAAGTCTACCGGCGGTCTTCGTCGTCCCGTGGGGCCTCTCGTTTACGGGAGCGTGGAAGGACCCGGAGAGCGTCTCCTATGTCGGCGACTTCGAGGACCTTCATGCCGGGCGGGATCTTGCCCGGGTCGCTCGGAACCAGGGCGTGGGTGAAGCCCAGGCGGTGTGCTTCGGAGAGCCTGCGCTGGACGCCCGTGACCCGTCTGACCTCGCCCGCGAGGCCCACCTCGCCGATCGCGACCAGGTTCTTGGGGAGGGGGGTGTCGCTTGCCGCGGAGGCCAGGGCGAGGGCGATGGCCAGGTCTGCCGCCGGTTCGGAGAGTTTTACTCCGCCTACGGTCGCGGAGTAGATGTCCCGCTTGCCCAGGGCGCTGATTCTTCCGCGTTGCTCCAGGACCGCGAGCATCATCGAGACGCGGGATGTCTCCAGGCCTGAAGTGGTGCGCCTGGGGGAGGGGATCTGGGAGTCGACCGTGAGCGCCTGGACTTCGGCCACCAAGGGGCGGCGGCCTTCCAGGGTGACGGTGAGACAGGTGCCGGGGACCGGTTCCGCGCGGCGGGTCAGGAACAGGCCGCTCGGGTCGGCCAGGCCCGTGATGCCCTCGTCGTGCAGCTCGAAGCAGCCGACCTCGTCCGTCGTGCCGTAGCGGTTCTTGACGCCCCGTACGAGGCGCAGGCGGGCGTGGCGGTCGCCCTCGAAGGACAGGACCACGTCCACGAGGTGTTCCAGGAGGCGGGGGCCCGCGATCGCGCCGTCCTTGGTGACATGGCCCACGAGGAGTGTGGACATGCCGCGTTCCTTGGAGGCGCGGATCAGGGCGCCGGCGACCTCGCGGACCTGGGCCATGCCGCCGGGGGCGCCGTCGATCTCCGGGGAGGCCACCGTCTGGACGGAGTCCAGGATGAGGAGGGCGGGCTTCACCGCGTCCAAGTGGCCCAGGATCGTGGCCAGATCGGTCTCGGCGGCGAGGTAGAGGTTGTCGTCGATCGCCTTGATGCGGTCTGCGCGCAGGCGGACCTGGCTCGCCGACTCCTCGCCTGTGACGTAGAGCGTGCGGTGCTCGTCGCTCGCCGCCTTGGCCGCCACGTCCAGGAGGAGGGTTGACTTTCCTACGCCCGGTTCGCCCGCGACGAGCACGACCGCTCCGGGGACCAGGCCGCCGCCGAGCACCCGGTCCAGCTCGGGCACACCGGTCGAGCGGGCGGTGGCCTGGCGGCCGTCGACCTGGCCGATGGGCACCGCGGAGGTGGTGACGCGGCCCGGTGCCGTCGTACGGACGGCGGGCGCGCCGTACTCCTCGACCGTCCCCCATGCCTGGCACTCGGAGCAGCGGCCGAGCCACTTGGCCGTCTGCCAGCCGCACTCGGTGCAGCGGTAGGACGGACGGTCCTTGGTGGTCTTCGTACGGGCAGCCATGCGTGAACCGTAACCGGCGGGACTGACAACGCGGTCGGGGGATGGAGGGGTGTGGTTCGGTATCCGGCCAACGGAGTCGGGATCGAGCCACGGGAGCGGGGGTTGCTGTCCCCTATTGAGGGATCGTTTCACCCGTACGGATTAAAAGAGCTCAAGGGGGCGGAAGGGGGTATCGCCCGCCGCCTACGGTCGCACGGGTGATGAGCAGCAGCCCGGAGACCTCGACCCGCACCACCGGCGCGCACCGGGCGCACCGGGAGGCGCGCGACCGCGCTGC
>NZ_JAWOAI010000567.1:0-5872 GCF_033194735.1 Streptomyces sp. W16 | reverse complement strand
TCATCGTCCCGACGGAGCGCCGGCAGCGGGCGCTGGCCACCGTCTTCGGCGGCATGACGGCCGCCGCCGTGCTCGGTGTGCCGCTGGCATCGTTCCTGGGCGGCAGCCTCGGCTGGCGTCCGGCGCTGCTCGGCGTGGCCGCGCTCTCCGCGATCGCCTTCGTCACGGTGTTCGTGTTCGTCCCCGAGATCCCGGCCGGCGAACCGCCCACCGTGCAGGCCTACCGGGGCGCGCTGCACACCCCCGCCACCGTGGCCACGGTCTCGACGACCCTCCTCTTCATGGCCGCCCAGTTCACCGTCTACGGCATCGCGGGCGCCTACCTCAAGGACCGCTTCGACGCGTCCTCCGGGCTGATCTCCGTGACCCTGCTCGCCTTCGGCGTCATCGGCGTCGCGGGCAACGCCTCCGCGCCGAGGATCGCCGAACGGCTGGGCGGCGACCGCGCCGTGGGCCTCGCCGTCATCGGACTCGCGGCGGGCTTCGCCCTGTTGCTCGTCGCCCCGCACTCCCACGCCGGGCTCGTCTTCTTCGCGTTCTGGGCCTTCTTCAGCCAGCTGTACCAGGCCCCGCAACAGGCCCGGCTGGTCGAACTCGTGCCCCTGCAACCGGGGTTGATCCTCGCCCTGAACGCCGCCGCGCTCTACCTCGGGATGAGCCTCGGCAGCTTCATCGGCAGCTCCCTGCTGCCGGGCGTGGGCGCGGGCCCCATCCCGGCCGCGGCCCTGGGCGTCCTCGTCCTCGCCGCGCTGGCCCATGTGCTGTCCGTCCGGCAGGCCTCGGCGGCGTCCGCCGAGCAGCCCGCCACACCTGTTCACATCAGTTAGACCAGTCAGCCAAGGAGAACTCATGAGCAGTCACCAGGTGCACTTCGTGCGCGAATACCTGGAGACCGTCTGGAACCAGGGGCAGACCGACCTGGCCGACAAATACCTGGCCGCGGACCTCATCCAGCACAACCCGAACCTGCCCGACGGACGGGGGCCGCTGGTCGAGTTCATCGAGGGCTTCCGCAAGCAGCTCCCCGACGCACGGTTCGAGGTCAAGCGCGCGGCGGCCTCGGGCGACCTGGTCTTCGTTCACACCCACTTCCGCGCCACCTCGACGGACCGGGGCTCGGTGGTCGTGGAGATCTTCCGGCTCGACAACGGACTGATCGTCGAGCACTGGGACGTCCGCGACGAGATCCCGGAGACCACGGTCAGCGGACACGACGTCGTCTGACGCCGGCCCACCTCAACTCCTGCCGCCCAGAAGGCTCCTGGCCTCCTGGGCGGCAGTTTTTCGTCCAGCCACCAGAAGACGAAGGAGACAGCAGTGACACGACAACAGCCCGACCGGCGCTCGTCCGCCGGCCTCACCCGGCGTGGCCTCCTCGGCACCGCGACCGCCGTAGGCATCGGGGCGGCCGTGGTCCCCACCCGCGCCCTGGCCGCCGACGCCACCGCCCCCGCCGCGGTCACCGTAGGAGCATCGGACGCCCGCTATCTCGACCTCACCTCCCGCGGCTACAACGCGAGATTCACCGCCGCCCCCGACTCGATACGCCTCGTCCACACCACCGCCCAGGTGGTGTCTGTCGTCCAGGAGGCGGTCGACGCGGGCCGACGCATCGGCGTGCGCGGGGGCGGGCACTGCCTCGACGGACTGGTCGACGACCCGGACGTACGGACACTCGTCGACATGTCCGAGATGGACGCGGTCCGCTACGACCCCGTCCGCCGCGCCTTCCTGGTCGAGGGCGGCGCCACCCTCGGCCACGTCTACCGCACCCTGTACCTGGAGTGGGGCGTCTCCCTGCCCGGCGGCACCTGCCCGACCGTCGGCGTCGGCGGTCATGTCACCGGCGGCGGCTACGGCGCGATGTGCCGCCAGTACGGCGCCGTCGTCGACCACCTCTATGCCGTCGAGGTCGTCGTGGTCGACGCCTTGGGCACCGCCCGTGCCGTGGTCGCCACCCGCGAGGCCGACGACCCGCACCGCGACCTGTGGTGGGCCCACACGGGCGGTGGCGGAGGCACCTTCGGCATCGTCACCCGCTACTGGTTCCGCGCCCCCGACGCCACCGGCACCGACCCCTCGACCCTCCTGCCCAGACCGCCGAAGACACTCCTCAAGTCGACCGTCGCCATCAAGTGGAGCGACCTGACGGAGGCCGCCTTCACCACGCTGATCGCCAACCACGGCACCTGGCACGCCGGAAACAGCGTCGCCGGCTCCTCCTACGACAGCCTGCACAGCGTCCTGATCCTCTACAACCGGATCCAGGGCAGCCTGGTCCTCAACACCCAGATAGACGGCACCCGTTCGGACGCCTCGGCGCTCCTCGACGCCTACGTCGCCGCGGTCACGGGCGGGATCGGGGTGCCGTACACCGACGCCCGCTCCTCCTGGCCCTGGCTGAAGACCACCCTCAAAGACCCGTACGACACGGGCCTTTACAACCGCACGAAGTCCAAGGGCGCCTATCTGCGGCAGGGTTGGTCCGCCGCGCAGGCCAAGACGCTCTACGGCCACCTCTCCGACGCCGCCTACGACGGGCACGCCGGCATCCTGCTCTACTCCTACGGCGGCAAGGTCAACACCGTGTCGCCCACCGCCACCGCGCT
Source organism: Streptomyces sp. W16 (assembly GCF_033194735.1). Lineage (NCBI taxonomy): Bacteria > Bacillati > Actinomycetota > Actinomycetes > Kitasatosporales > Streptomycetaceae > Streptomyces > Streptomyces sp. W16. The sequence continues at coordinate 3,263 of NZ_JAWOAI010000567.1, read as the reverse complement.
GGCGCAGCGGGACTCGGTCCTCAAGGCCAACTTCACGACGTACTGGCCCGATCCGACGCAGGACGACCGGCACGTGGCCTGGATGCGCGCGCTGTACCGCGACCTGTATGCGGACACGGGCGGGGTGCCGGTGCCGAACGACACCAACGACGGCTCGTACATCAACTACCCCGACACCGATCTCACCGACCCGGCCTGGAACACCTCCGGCGTGCCCTGGCAGACCTTGTACTTCAAGGGCAACCTCGCGAAGTTGCAGCGGGTGAAGGCCACTTGGGATCCGGGCAACGTGTTCCGCCACAAGCTGTCCGTCACCGCGAGCTAGCACCGGCACACCACGAAGCCCCCGCCTCGCGTGCACGAGGCGGGGGCTCGGCGTTGCGGTCGGCTGCTCAGCCGCTCAGGTCGGCCGGGAAGCTCACCCCGGTCAACGACTCGCTCAGCGCCCGCAGTTGGGCGCGGGCCTTCGCGTCGTAGGCCTGGGCGCCCGCCCGGGCCCGCTGGGTGCGGTTGAAGTAGGTGCCCGTGACGTCGTCGAGGGCAGGGTCGGTGATCAGGCGCAGGGTGCTGTGCACACCCTCCGCGACCGTGCTCTGCGGGGTGAACAGGTTCACCACCATCTTCGTCGGCATGTACGACGCCGGGTGCAGGGCGTTGGCCGTCACCCCGGTGTCGCGCAGCCGCTCCGCCAGGTCGAGGGTCAGGCTGATCTGGGCCAGCTTCGCCTGGCAGTAGGCCTGCACCCCGTCCCAGTGCCGCTCCAGCATCACGTCACGGAAGTCGATCGGCGCCTGGCCCGCGGAGCTGACGTTCACGATGCGGGCCGGGGCCGAGCGCACCAGCAGCGGCGCGAGCCGGCAGCTGAGCATGTACGCCGCCAAGTAGTCGACCTGGAAGGTGAGTTCCAGACCGTCCTGGCTCTCGTGGCGCACCAGCTCGACCCCGATGCCGGCGTTGTTCACCAGCGCGTCGAGCCGGTCGTGCGTGGAGAGGATCCGGTCGGCCAGCTTGCGGATGTCCTCCAGCGAGGAGAAGTCCGCCAGCTCGTAGCTCAGCCGCTCGTTGCCGGTGGACGCGCGCAGTTCGGCCAGCAGCTCCGCGCCCTTGGTCGCGCTGCGGCCGTGCAGGATCAACGACGCCCCCTGCGCGGCGAGTTCACGGGCCAGCTCACGGCCCATGCCGTCGGTGGCGCCGGTGAGGAGGATGGTCTGGTCGGGGACGGGCCTCATGGTGGTCGACTCTCCTGTCAGGCGTACGTGGCCAGTTCGTCGGTGGTCTGATCGGTGTAGCCCTGGCTGATCTCCAGCACGATGCCGTCCGGGTCGGACACCCACACCGTCTTCCAGCCGGGGATGAACTCGTCGAAGGTCAACGGGCCGAGCAGCGGCTCCAGTTCGCCGTCGGCGGCGGCGAGGAACGCGTCCACGTCGTCGACCTGGAACGCGAGATGGCGTGCCGTGCCGGGGTTGGCCGGGCCGTCCTTCGCCGTGGTGAACAGGGCGTCCGCGTCGGTCGCGAACAGCTCCAGATAGACGGGGCCGTTGCGCAGGAACACCACGCGGACCCCGTCGGCCTCCACCACCCGGGCCCGGGCGAACCCGAAGTGCCGGGTGTAGAAATCCTCCGTGGCCTTCTGGTCACGGCAGTTGAGGCCGACGTGCGACCAGCGCAGGCCGGCCGGAGCGGTCGTCATCGCCCTCACTTCCCGGTGACCGGGGCGAACGGCACACTGTCGTGGAAGTTCGCGAAGTAGCTGATGAGGCCGCCGGTGACGTGGAAGTAGTTGCACACCGCGGCCTCGACGGTGATGCCGTCGTGGGTGCGGCCGGTGATGTCGGAGACCACCGCGGCCTGCTCGCCGTCCACGACCACGTGCCGGGGCACGTTGGCGAAGGAGGCGTACATCTCCGGGAAGCCCTTCATCATCTCCCGGAGGGTCTCGCGGCCCTCGACATGTCCGGCCAGCTGCTCGTCCATGGTCTGGTCGGCCGCGAACAGGTCGCACCAGGCGTCCCACTCGCCCGCGTTGGCCAGCCGGTAGTACGTGTCGACCACTTCTCGGGTGTCCATGCGCCCGTCCTTTCCTGTGGCTGTCTGGGATACGGGAACGATCAGGGGAGGGGGACGCCGACCTGGCGCATCAGGCCCGCGGTGTCGGCCTGCACCCAGCGCTCGACGACCTTGCCGTCCTCCAGCCGGTAGACCTCAAGGCTGGTCCAGGAGACCTCCTTGCCGGTCGGCTCCTGGCCGAAGAACGGGGCGATGTGCTTGCCGTGGAAGGTGATGTGCATGATCACCTTGTCCGGCGAGGCCGGGTAGAGCGCGTCGAGGTGCACGGAGAAGTCGAGCCCGTCGTACGCGCCCTGGATGATCCCCTTCAGCTCCTCCAGGCTCTCGCAGCTCCACGCCGGGTTGTTGTCGTGGAACGTCGGCCCGAACAGGTCGTCGAGGTCGTCCAGGCGGCGATGGTTGACGGCGTCGCTGACCTGCTGGACGACGGCCAGGTTCGACGCGTCCGAGGAGATCTGCTCGCGCAGCCCGAGCATGTCGTCCTGCGCCCACCGCTCCACGAACAGGCCGTCCTTGACCCGCCAGATCTCGGTGGTGGACCACTCGACCTTGCGGCCCGTGGCCGGGAAGCCGAGCAACTCGCCCAGGTGCGTGCCGGTCAGCTTGACGCGGGTCAGGACCCGGTCCTCACCGAGCGCCGACAGCTCCTCCAACTCGCCCTTCAGATCAAGGGTGTTGTACGCCCCGCGCAGCGCCTCCAGATAGGAGTCGAGGCCGGTGATGTCGAACCCGGGGTGGTGGTCGGTGAAGTCGGCGGCGATGACCCGGGGCATCTCCGCCTGGTCGCCGGCGTTGAACGCGTCGAGGAAACGCCGGTACAGCGTGAGGTTCGCCTGCTGGGACTGGTCAAGGTCGGACATGCTGCATCCCCTCGCTCGGGTGGACGTCGGACAGGGACGGAACGGAGTCTTCGCGGACGAACGCCGCCGCACGCTCGCCGATCATGACGCTGGGCGCGTGCGTGTTGCCCGCGGTGATCGACGGCATCACCGACGCGTCCGCGATCCGCAGCCCCGCGATGCCGTGCACGCGCAGCTCGGGATCGGTGACGGCGTCCGCGCCCGTGCCCATCCGGCAGGTGCCGGCCGGGTGCCACAGGGTGGTCGCGTTCGCGGCGACGTACCGGCGCAGCTCGGCGGGCCCGGTGACGTCCTTGCCGGGGCCCAACTCGTCGCCGCGGAACGAGATCGGAA
>NZ_JAWOAI010000566.1:0-5883 GCF_033194735.1 Streptomyces sp. W16 | reverse complement strand
GCGTCCGACAGCGGGGCAGCGGCGTCGGCCAGCCCGCGCGGGCCCAACAGCGTCAGGACGGCGACGGCGACGAGGGTGTACACGGCGAGGGTGATCCCGAGCGCGATCGGGATGGCGCGCGGGATGGTACGGGCGGGGTCGCGGACCTCCTCGCCGAGCGTGGCGATACGGGCGTAACCGGCGAAGGCGAAGAACAGCAGGCCTGCGGCCTGCAACACTCCGCCGACGGTCGTGTCCGGGCCGATGTCCAGCCGCGCGGAGTCCGCGCGGGCGGAGGTCAGCGCGGTGACGACCACGGCGGCGAGCACGGCCAGGACGACCGCGACGACGACACGGGTGAGGAGGGCGGACTTCTGCACCCCAGTGTAGTTCACCGCGGTCAGCGCGACTACGGCGGCCACGGCCACCACGTGGATCTGGCCGGGCCAGAGATAGGCGCCGACCGTGAGTGCCATGGCCGCGCAGGAGGCCGTCTTGCCGACGACGAACGCCCAGCCGGCCAGGTAGCCCCAGAAGTCGCCCAGGCGTTCGCGGCCGTAGACGTAGGTGCCGCCGGACTGCGGATAGCGGGCGGCCAGCCGTGCCGAAGATGTCGCGTTGCAGTAAGCCACGACGGCGGCCAGGGCCAGAGCGAGCAGCAGTCCGGAACCGGCGGCGTCGGCCGCCGGGCCGAGGGCCGCGAAGATCCCGGCTCCGATCATCGACCCCAGACCGATCACCACGGCGTCGGACACGTCCAGACGCCGCTTCAACCCACCCGTGCCTGCGGGCGCTCTCTCCGCGTTCATCGCTCGCACCTCCTCGTACTCGGCGCACGGTAGCGGAGGAGAGGGTCACCACGACCGGTCGGCGCCCCCGGTGGCGACCGACCGCTCGCGTGTGCCGCGCACCCGGGGGAGGCGTGGCCTTGTCGGGCAGTGCCGCTTGCCTGGCGTCAGCTGGTCGTGCGGCCCCAACTCGGCCCTACGAACTACCACTCCGTACCCCAGGAGTCGATACGGCGCTGGTCCAGCCGGTACCGTGCGACGGCCCCGGTGCCGAACGCCGTACCGGCGAAGGCGAGCGCGGCGGTCAGGCCCAGGACGGCGGATTCGAGAGCCGCCTCCATCGAACTCGGCGGCTCGATGGTGAAGTTGCCTGCGGAGTCCAGCCAGACCACGACCTTGGATCCGGCCTTCTGCCCCGTCTCCACCAGCGTGCTGCCCGCACGGAGTGTCGCTCGGTGCGCTGCGCGGCGAACACCTCGGCGGCGGCGTGGGACGTCACCAGGCCGGCGAGTGTGCCACCCAGCAGGACCACCGCCCACACGACCAGGACGATCCAGGCCTCGACGACGTCGTCGTGCCGGCGCAACGGATTGCTCCGCAGTCGCCACAACCGCTTCTTCACATGCCTGTTCCTGCCCCTGGGTCTACACCGCCTCGTCGTGTACGCCATGTCGAAGGTGCCAGTCGCGAACGTGGCGTCGCTCGGGCCGAACAGGGGCTGCGGAATGCCCCATCGGCACCGCACTCCGGGCCCGCATGGGCCGTTCAGCCCGCTGTAGCCGAGGCGTCGCCGGAATCCGGCCTGGAGGCAAGGGCGTTCGGCAGCCGTTCGTGGATCTCGAAGACGCCGCCGAGCTGGGCGTGGCGCAGGATCCGCAGGAAGCCAGTACCACTGGTGACGAACCGGAGCCGTCCGCCCCGGGCCGCTGTCCGGTTCTGTGCCCGGCACAGCACACCCAGCCCGGCACAGTCGATGAACGACACGGAGCGCAGGTCCAGTACGAGATCGGGGCGGGGGCCCGCGGTCAGCATGTCCAGGCGGGCCGACAGCGGCTGCCCCGTGAGGAGGTCGATCTCGCCGCGCAGCGCCACGACGGTCGTCCCGGCGATCACCCGTTCCGAGGAGCGCAGGGCGGCGGTGGTGTGGATCTCGGTCATGGTGCGAGCCAACCGGCCAAGTGGTCCCGCCCGGAAGGGCCGACCGGCCCCGTCCAACTGTTCGACCTGGGCCGTTCGGCCCAGCCCGCGGACGCCCGGTCGCAACGAGCCCGTCCGGCCGGACGATGAGGGCCGACCGGCCCAAGCCGGAACGGACGGACCCGGACACGCTGGACACGCGGGGGCAGCCGACCGAGTGGGGAAGGTACGTCATGAAGGGCTTCGTCTTCCACGGCCCGGGACAGTTCTCCTGGGACACCGTCCCGGATCCCGGCATCAAGGACGCCACCGACGTGATCGTGCGCGTCGACGCCGTCACCATCTGCGGAACCGATCTGCACATCCTCAAGGGCGATGTGCCCGAGGTACGCCCCGGCACCGTCCTCGGCCACGAGGCGGTCGGCGAGGTCGTGGAAGCGGGCTCCGACGTCCGGACCGTAAGACCCGGGGACCGGGTCCTGGTCTCCTGCATCACCGCCTGCGGGCGCTGCGCCTACTGCCGCAAGGCCATGTACGGCCAGTGCCGCGGCGGCGGAGGCTGGATCCTCGGCCACCTCATCGACGGCACCCAGGCCGAGTACGTCCGCGTCCCGCACGCCGACCTCTCCGTACACCCGCTGCCCAGCACACTGGACGCCAAGGACGCCGTCCTGCTGGCGGACATCTTCCCCACCGGGTACGAGGTGGGCGTACTCAACGGACAGGTGCGCCCCGGAGACACCGTCGCCGTCGTCGGAGCCGGCCCGGTCGGACTGGCGGCGATCGCCACCGCCCGGCTGTTCTCGCCCGAGCGCGTCGTCGCCGTGGACCTGGCCCCCGCCCGACTGGACGCGGCGAAGCGGTTCGGCGCCGACGCCGTCGTGGACGCCCGCGAAACCCCCGAGCAACTGATCGCCGACCTCACCGACGGGATGGGCGCGGACGTCGTCATCGAGGCGGTCGGCGTACCGGAGACCTTCGAACTGTGCACCCGCGTGGTGCGCCCCGGAGGACACGTCGCCAACGTCGGCGTGCACGGCAAACCCGCGACCCTGCACCTCGAAGACCTGTGGATCAAGAACATCACCATCACCACCGGCCTGGTCGACACCCACTCCACACCCACCCTGCTGCGCATGGCGGCGGCAGGCCGGCTGCCCACCGGCGCGCTGGTCACCCACACCTTCCCGCTGGACCTCATGGAGGAGGCGTACGACGTCTTCGCCAAGGCCGCCGACACCGGCGCCCTCAAAGTGGTGCTCGGCGGGACCCGGCACGAGGAAGTCGCCGTCCCGGCGGCAGGACGAAAGGAAGTGACGAACCATGCCTGACCCGTTCCCGATGACCGTGACGGAGGGCTCACCCACGGGTGACCTCGGACGCCGGATCGCCGTACGGCGCACGGCACTTGACCTCTCCCGGGAGGAGACGGCCGACCGCGCGGGCATGGCGGCGAGCTACCTCCAGTACCTGGAGGAGTTTCCCGGTGCCGCCCCGGGCCGGAGTGTTCTCCTCAGGCTCGCCGAGGTCCTGCACACGACCGTGACGGACCTCGCCGGAGGCGGCAGCGACCAGACGCCCGGCCCGGGCCGGGCAGGCCCCGACCCGACGTTCACCGAGCTGACCGTCCAGGAGTGCCGCGCGTTGCTGTCGACGCACGGGGTGGGCAGGATCGCGGTGCCCACCGCTTCGGGACCAGTCGTCGTACCGGTCAACTACAGCGTGGTCGACGGCGCGATCGTGTACCGGACCGCTCCCGGTGCGACGCCGTCCCGGGCGGCGGGCCGACAGGTGACCTTCGAGATCGACCGCATCGACGACGCGTTCGGCGAAGGCTGGAGCGTGCTGGCACTCGGCCGCGCGCGGACCGTGACCGATCCTGACGACGTGTTGCGTCTGACGGAACACGCGTTCAGCACGCCGTGGGCCGGCGGCCCACGCGAGGAGTGGGTCCGTATCGACGCGCTGAGCCTCACCGGACGTCGGATCACCACGCGCCAAGGGACCTTCTCCGAAACGAGCGGGACTGATGGCCCCTCACCCGCCGACTCCGCGGGGCGAAACATCGAGTGACACCCACAGACACCCGCAGACCCGCGCACAGGGCGAGAGACGGACTGGCTGATGTATTCCAACGACGGATTCCGTGAACTGGAACGACACGAGTGCCTGCGCCGACTGGGCCTGGCACCCGTCGGCCGCATCGTGCACACCCGCCAGGCCCTGCCGGCCGTACTGCCCGTGAACTTCTCTCTGGACCACGACGGCGCGGTGCTGCTGTGCGCCTCCGCGGCCTCGGAGCTGGTGCGCGCGATCGACGGCTCGGTGGTCGCCTTCGAGGCCGACGCGGTCGACGCCGTCGCGCACTCCGGCTGGAGCGTCGTCGTCACCGGGTCGGCCACCGTGGTCACCGACCCGGCCGAGCACGAACGCCTGGTCCGAACCGGCCCGTCCTCCTGGGTGCCCTCGCCCCAGGAGGTCTTCGTACGCGTCGAGCCCGAGCTGGTGACGGGACGTGAACTCGTGGGTGGGCGCTCGATGTACGGGGTGGATCTCACCGGCGCGACCTGATGACCGGAGCCCGTTCCTCCGAACGATGCCTGGACCGTACGGCCCCACAGGAAGAGGCCGTACGGCGTGTCAGCGGGTTCCTGTGGCCCCTGCCCCGGTCCGTCCGCGCAGGACGAGCATCGCCACCGGAGCCGTTGTGCGCATGGGCGGCCCCTTCCCGCCGAACACGGTGAGCACGCAACAGCCAGAAGGGAAACGGGACATGACTCTCCATCATGTGGTCGTCGGAGTGGACGGTTCGCTGATCTCGGTCCGGGCATTGGACTGGGCCGCGGACGAGGCCGTGCGACGCGGCGTCGAACTCGATGTCGTGTACGCCGTGCCGGACAGCGACGAGGCCGGACCGGTACTGGCGTCCGCGGTCACACGCGTCGGCGCACGTCATCCCGAGCTGTCGGTGATGACCCGGGACGCCGTCGGCGGTCCGGTGCACACGCTCGTGCGTGCGAGTGAGCGCGCGGACCTCACTGTCGTGGGAACCCGGGGCATGGGCGGCCTCGCCGGCCTGCTGTTCGGCTCGGTGAGCCTGCGGCTGGCCGCGCAGGTGCACAGCCCGTTGCTCGTCGTCCGCGGCGACCACCCGTGCGACGACGGACGGCCCGTCCTGCTCGGCCTGGAGGGCGACAGCGACGAGGAAACGGCGCTCTACGCCTTCCAGGAGGCCGAGCGGCGCGGTGTCCCGCTCCGCGTCCTGCACTCCTGGACCCACCGGCACGTCACCCCCGAACTGCCCTCACTGGTCCCGGCGACCAGCCCCGGCCAGGAGCAACTCGCCCAGCGGGGAAGGGCGGAAGACTCCGTTCCGCGCTTCACCCTGGCCCGGCTGAGTCAGCGGCACCCCGGTATCCAGGTCGAGAGCCGCACGGTCCGCACCGGCCCGGCGCACGCCCTGCTGGACGCCACGCGGGACTGCTCCGTCGTGGTCGTCGGCGCGCATCACCGCACCCACTGGTTCGGCCCGCGGCTGGGCACGGTGGCGCACACCCTGCTGCACCGCTCCCACTGCCCCGTGGTCGTGGTGCCCACCGCCAACTGACCCCGCGGACAGGGACGTTCGGGCCCCTGACCGGGGACCTGTAGCCCCTCCGCCACCACCGCCCGCCGCGAGACATTGAGGGCGCAACGAGAGCCGTCGAATCCCAAGCATCGTTCCCTCGAAAGGGATGAGCATCATGGCAGTCCAAAACCACCCCCAACACCACCCGCGATTCCGCTTCCCGTCCCTCCACCCGACCGGAACGGCACAGGCCGCCACCGATACGACGGCGGCGACCACTGCGACGCGTGCCTATGCCTTCGCGTCTCTGCGTCTGCTGACCGGGTTCGTTTTCTTGTGGGCGTTCTTGGACAAGACGTTCGGGTTCGGTTATGCGACTGCGTCCGGTAAGGGTTGGATCGATGGTGGTTC
>NZ_JAWOAI010000565.1:0-5890 GCF_033194735.1 Streptomyces sp. W16 | reverse complement strand
CGACCGTGGCCTCGGCGACCTCGCCGTCGCGCACGGCCCGGGCGAGGGCCTCGCCGTACACGGTCTTCGGGCCGGGCATGGCGACGTCGAGGCCGCCCTCGATGGCGCCGACGGTGGAGCGGGCGGCCGTCCAGTCGGAGACGTTGAAGCCGTCGAAGCCCCATTCGCCGCGCAGGATCTCGTTCACCAGGTGCCGGTGTTCGGTCATCGTCGTGCCGTTGACCCTGTTGTAGGCGGTCATGACACCCCAGGGGCGGGCCTGCTCGACGATGAGCTCGAAGGGGGCCAAGTACAGCTCGCGCAGGGCGCGTTGGGAGATGAGGTTGTCGACGGTGAAGCGGTCGGTCTCGGCGTCGTTGGCGACGAAGTGCTTGACGGTGGTGCCCACGCCACCCGCCTGGACGCCTTGCACATACCCCGAGCCGATCAGCCCGGTGAGGTACGGGTCCTCGCTGTACGCCTCGAAGTGCCGCCCTCCGAGCGGCGAGCGGTGCAGGTTGACGGTCGGGGCGAGGAGCACATGGACGCCCTTGCGGCGGGCCTCCTGGGCGAGCAACACACCGGCGCGGCGGGCGAGTTCGGGGTCCCAGGCGGCGGCGAGGGCGGTGGGGGACGGGAGTGCGACGGAGGGGTCGTCGGCGGTCCAGTGCCGGCCCCGGACGCCGATCGGGCCGTCGGACATGACGAGGGATGTCAGACCGATCTCCGGGAGCGCGGGCAGGGACCACATGTCCTGACCGGCCAGGAGCCGGGCCTTGGCGTCGAGGTCGAGTGCGCCGAGGGCCGCTTCGACGACTTCTTCATGGGTTCCCGCCACCGGGGTGCCTCCTCGTTGAGTCCGTCCTGTGCCGCTGTGTCGCTGTGTCTCCGCGCCCTATCGTGCATCGATTGCCTGTAGATCGGTAGGTTTCGTAACCTTGCCGTTATATTTACATCGGATGGATGTCGTACGGTGACGCCATGAACGCCAGGGCCAAGAGTGCGGAGCGACGCGCCGAGATCGTGCGGGCGGCGCTGGAGGTGATCGCCGAGCGCGGCTACCGGGGCGCGAGCCTGGCGGCGGTGGCGGAGCGGGTCGGGCTGACCCAGCAGGGCCTGCTGCACTACTTCCCCACGAAGGACGCGCTGCTGGTCGCCGTCCTGGAGGAACGGGACCAGTGGGACGCGGTACCGGACAGCCAGTGGCGGATCGACCTGCTCGCCTCACTGGTCGAGTACAACGCGATGCGGCCCGCGATCATCCAGACCTTCTCCGCGCTGCTCGGCGAGAGCGTCACGGAGGGGCATCCGGCGCGCGACTACTTCACCGCGCGGTACGCCCGGGTGCGGGCGAGCATGGCGGGGGTGCTGCGCGCCGAGTACGGCGACACCCTGCCGAACGGCCTCACTCCCGAGCGCACGGCTCCCCTCCTGGTCGCGGTGATGGACGGCCTGCAGTACCAGTGGCTGCTGGACCCGGAGTCGGTGGACATGCCGGGTGCGTTCCGCGACTTCCTGGCGCTGCTGGGCGAGTCCTGAGCGACCCGAACTCGCCTGCTACTGCCGCCAGATGACGGCCAGCGTCTTGCTCGCCGCACAGACGAGGGCGAGGACGAGCGCCCAGTCGTACGCCCCGGCGAGGGCCAGCGCGACGACTCCCGCACCGAACCACACCACCTCGAACGCGACCCGCCCGGCGCCGCGCGTCTTGTACTTGGCCTTGGGCGAAGCGCACAGCCCCCACAGCGCGGCGAGCACGACGGGCGCGCCGAGGCCGAGCAGCCAGGTCAGCGGGGTGGCGAGGTCCCGGGTGAAACCCCAGTAGGCGACGGCGACAAGGGTGCCGAGCTCGATGGCGAAGAGGACGCCGAGGTTCGCTGCCTTCGCTGTCTTCACTGCCGTCATGGGCGGCAGTATCCCCCGGAGCGGATCACTCCGTCCCGGGCACGGCGGCCACGACTTCGACCTCGACCAGCGCCTCCGGCCGGAACAGCCGCGACACCTCGAAGGTCATGCTGGTGGGCGGGGTCCCGGTGAGGAACTCCCGCCGTACGGCACCGTATTCGCCGAGCCTGGTGATGTCGGTCAGGTAGGTGCGGATGTTGACGACGTCCGCGAGGGTCGCGCCGTGCGCCTTGAGGAGAGCGGCAATGGCCTCGAAGACACCTCGACTCTGCTCGGCCAGGGTGGCGCCCTCCGCGATCTGGCCGGAGAGGTACAACAGGGCGCTCCCGTCGGCGTGTTCGACGCGGGCGACCTGGGAGTAGTAGGGGCTCAGGGGCTGGGGCGCGGAGGCGGGGCTGTCCAGGGTGATGCGCATGGCCTCGACGCTAGGTCCGACACCGCGGTGCGACAAGCGAATGTCTAGCATGGCCGACATGCCGACTCCGCATGGCAGTTCGCCGAACGCCCCGGTCCCCGACCTCTCCACCGTCTGGCTGCGGGTGTTCCTGGAGGTGGCCCGACACGGTTCGTTCACGGTGGCCGCCCGGGCGTTGGGCTGGACCCAGTCCGCGGTGTCGCGGCAGATCTCGTCGCTCGAATCGGCCCTGGACGGTGCCCAGTTGTTCGACCGGCTGCCGAGGGGCGTACGGCTCACGGAGGCCGGCCGGGTTCTCGTACCGCACGCGGAGGCCGTCGCGGAATCGCTGCACGGGGCCGGGCGCGAGTTGGCGGCGCTGCGCGAACTCGCGGGCGGGCGCGTGCGGTTCGGGGCGTTCGCCACGGCCGACTCGGCACTGGTCCCCCGCGCCCTCGCCGCCTTCCGCGACCGCCACCCAGGAGTACGGCTGTCCCGCGAGGAGGGCCTCACACCACGCCTCCTGGACCGACTGGCGGCCGGACACCTGGACCTGGCGATCGTCTCCACCACCGGACGAACACCACTCGACGCGTACGAACTCCACCACCTCCTCGACGAGTCGCTGTACGTCGCCGTACCGGCCGGTCACCCCCTCGTCGGGCAGGGACCGGTCCTGCTGGCCCAACTCGCCGACTGCGACTGGATATCCGGCAGCGCGCGCCCCGAGGGCACCCTCCTCGACGCGGCCCTGCGCGAGGGCTTCCGTCCGCGCATCGCGCATGTCGTCGGCGAGTGGACCGCCAAGGAGGGCTACGTCGCCGCAGGCCTCGGCGTGACCCTGGTCCCGGCGCTCGCCGCCGGCGCCGTACGACCGGACGTCGCACTGCTGCCCGTCCTGGACGAGGGGACGCCCGCCAGGGCGGTGTACGCGGCGACGCTGCGCGGACGGTCGCTGTCGGCGGCGACAAAGGCCTTCCTCGGAGTGCTGGCCGAGGAGGCGAGGAAGATCGGATCATCCGTCGCCCCCGTGGCGTAGACCACTCACGTCACGCGATACTGCGGCCGTCCGGCACCGCACCCCACTGCGACGGAAGGCCTCAACAACCTTGAATGTCATACGAGTTCGGACAGGCGTCCTCGGCCTGGCCCTGCTGGCCGGCTTCTCCGCCCCCAGCACCAACGCGGCGGCGGCCGACACCACCCTCCCTCCGACCGTCGAGGAACAACGGCTCGACAGGGCGGTCCCCCAGGAGATCCTCGAACACTCCGGATTCGACACCGTGACACCGGAGTTCACCCACGCGCTCGAAGGGGCGCACAACTACGCGCAGGCCCGCCGCATCGTCGCACGCGAGGGAACCGCGCTGTGGCAGCGGGCGGTCGACCGGGCGCAGGGGCGGGGACCCGCAGGTGGGGATCTGACCCGGGACGACGACCGGCCGCTGTACTGGGCGCGGTTGGGAATGACCCGGGAAGTACGCAGCTGGGCACCGGAGTTCGGGATCACGACCGCCCAACGGACCGCGCTGCTCGGCGAGTTGGAGCAGACCTCGCGAGGGCAGAGCAGCATCCGCTACCCGGCCCGCGACAAGGGGCTGAAGCGCATCCTGGTGACCGGCTTCGACCCGTTCACGCTGGACGCGGACATCAGGATCTCCAACCCGTCCGGGGCCACCGCGCTCGCGCTGGACGGCACGGTGATCCAGACGGCGGACGGTCCGGCGCGGATCGAGACGGCCATGTTCCCGGTGCGCTGGGCCGACTTCGCGGAGGGAACGGTGGAGCGGACGCTGCGGCCGTATCTGCCGAAGGTGGATCTGTTCACGACGGTGAGCCAGGGGCGGGTGGGCCGGTTCGACGTCGAGCGGACCAACGGGGCCTGGCGGGGCGGATATCCGGACAACGACAACATCTCACGCACGGAGACCGTCCCGGTCACCGACCCGGCTTCGCAGCCCCAGTGGACGTCGACGACCCTGCCGTACAAGGCGATCGTGGCCGCGAAGACCGGCCGTTTCCCCGTCTACGACCACACCGAGGTCACCGAGATCCCGGCGGGCGGGACGGCCCCCGTCGTACGGCCGGACGGACCGACCGCGGGCTCCACGGCCCGTTCCGGTGGCGGCGGCAACTACCTGTCCAACGAGATCGCCTACCGCGCGACGCTGCTGCGGGACCGGCTCGGGCTGCACGACTCGCTGCCGGGCGGGCACATCCACACGCCGGTGCTGCAGTTCGGCACGGGCAACACGGACCCGGCGACCGGGACGATCACCGATCCGGCGTTCGTACAGAACCTGTTGGACATCATCGCGCAGGTCAGGGCGATGGTGACGGCGGCGATGGACGCGTCACCGACCGACTGACTCCGGCCCGCTTCCCGCGTCCTCCCCCTCCTCCCCTTCCTCGCTCCCCTCGGTCTCCTCCCCCAGCAGGTCCCGCGCCATCATCGTCGCCCCCGCCACCGCACCCGGCATCAGGAACACCGCGACGAACGGGACCAGGAAGGCCAGGCCGAGGGGAGTGCCGAAGCCCCAGATCAGGGTCTTGCGGGAGCGGAGGAGGGTGAGGCGGGCGCGGAGGTCGACGCCTCGGCGTTGCAGGGCGACGGCCGTCAGTTCCTCGGTGAGGAAGAAGCCGGTGACGAAGAAGCCGATCACCGGGATGGCAGTCTGCCCGACGAACGGCAGGAACCCCAGGGCGAAGAGCAGCACGCCCCACACCAGCGCGCGGGCCAGGACGCGGAGGCTGTCACGGGCCGAGATCCACAGTTCACGCCAGAGCGGAAGACCGGACTCGGGGGCCGTGCCGTCGGGTGAGACGTCCCGGTCGACCTTCTCGGAGAGGGTCTCGTAGAAGGGCTGCCCTATCAGGAGCGTGACCGCCGTGAAGGTCAACACCGAGAGCAGCAGCGCCAGTACGAACAGCACCACGGTCAAAAAACCCCGGAACAGCCCCTGCCACGGACTCGCCCAGCCGTCCGCGAAGGGCGTGGCCCAGCCGACGAAGTCCTCACCCCACACCGCGAGAGCGACAAGCACCGCGACATAGAGAACCAGCGTGATCAGACCAGGAACCAGCCCAAAACCGTACTGCCGCCCGTGCCGGGCCATCCAGCGCTGGCCCTTCAGGAGATAGCTGAATCCCGCGCCAAGATCATGCATGGGGTGAACTTTACTCAGAGTCGACGCCGAACGGTTCGGACGGGCCCCGAGCCTGTCCCAGCCCCTCCCCTAGGCAGTCGACACCGCCACCACAACCCCCCGATCCGCCGCAGGTGACACGGCCGCGGTCACCCGTACCGCGGTCGCCCGGGCCACCCGCCCCGCACGAAAGGCCGCGGCCAGCAAAACCGGCTGGACCCTCTCCAAGGCAGAAACGAACAACTCCTCGCCCGCGACCAACAACGGGCCGGCCGTCTTCGTGGTCGCCGCCGCGGCCTCCGTGAGGTCGGCGAGGGGTGGGAGAGTGGCGCGGAGGACGTTCGCGCCGGCGGTGGCCGCCCGTTGCGCGAGGGCCACCTGCGGGGGCAGCAGCGGAGCCAGTACGGCCGTCAACGCCTCGGCGATGCGCCGGAGTTCGGGCGAGGAGTCGGCCAGGGCGTCGGCC
>NZ_JAWOAI010000564.1:0-5908 GCF_033194735.1 Streptomyces sp. W16 | reverse complement strand
CCCGCGCCGCCGCGACCGACGTGCGCCACGACACCGTCCCCGGGGCCCGGCACACCTTCGCGGCCGACAACCCGACCTGGACGGCCGACCGGCTGGCCCGGTTCTTCACCACCACTCCCGCCACCATCCCCGCCTGACCCGCGGCACGACATCGCACACGGAGCACTCCTCATGCAGATCCTCGTCATCGGCGCCACCGGCTACGCGGGCCGCCGTGTCTCAGCCGCCCTGGCCCGCGCCGGGCACACCGTCCTCGGCCTGGCCCGCGACGCGTCCGCCCCCGCCGCCCGCGCCCTCGCCGCGGACGAAGTCACCCCAGTAGCGGGCGACTTCACCAAGCCGGACACCTGGCGCGGACACCTCGACGACACCGACGCGGTCGTCCACCTGCTGCTGGACATGAGCGACCCCATCGGCGGCGACCAGCGCCTGTTCGCCGAACTTCTCGCCGCCCGGCAGCGCGACGGCCGGCACCGCCACCTGGTGTTCACCACCGGCATCTCCTCCTACGGCCGCACCGGCCTGCCGCTCATGGACGAGAACACCCCCGGAAACCCCGAGAGCCCCATCGGCTTCCGCTTCACCCTGGAGAAGGAGCTGGCCGCCTCGGGACTCGCCCACACCGTGGTCCGCCCCGGCTTCATGTACGGCGGCCCCGCGAGCACCTCCATGACCGGCCAGTGGTTCGCCGCCGCCGAGGCGGGCAGCCCCGTCTTCTACGGCGACACCGCCAAGCGCTGGAGCTGGGTACACGTCGACGACCTCGCCGACGCCTATGTCCGTATCCTCGACAACCCCGCCGCCGTGGACGGAGAGACCTTCGTCATCGCCGACGGGCAGCGCCTGACCGCCCTGGACATGCAGCGCGCCGCCGTACGAGCCGCCGGTCACACCGGAGAGATCGCCATGGAGAGCGCCGAGGCGGGCGGCATGCTGCAACTGGCCGCCGACCAGGACGAATTGGTCACCAGCGCCAAGGCCCGCCGGCTCCTGGGCTGGACTCCCCGCCACACCTCCTTCACCGACGATCCGACCCGCCACTACCGCGCCTGGAAGGCCGCCCGGCCCGCCGCATGACACATCGCCGGGTGCGGGCAACGCGTTCAGCGCCCCGCACCGGGTGCGCCGAAGTCACCGACGCGCTGCGGCCGAGCAGTCACGCTCACACCGCAGCGCCGGTCGGTGATTCTGTCGGTCTTCGGTCGGACTACGGTCAGACTTCGCTCGTGGCGAGCGCCGCCAGTTCGCGGTCGACGGCGTCCTGGTGGGCCCGGGCGTCCTCACGCGCCTTCTTCGGGCTCCAACGGCCGGCCATCACGAACACGAAGGGCAGGAAGAGGACCTGGCCGCCCACACAGATCCACCACCAGGTGCGCCATTCTCCGGGGCCGTCCTTCGCGGCCTTCTGCACCTTCGGCCCGTACTCCTTGAGCACCTTGAGCTGCGGCTGTGCCTTCTGTACGACGGCCAGGTCGGCGGGGCCGACCTCCTTGACCGCTTGGGCGGCAAGGGCTGGGGGCGTGGTGGTCGGCGTGTACTTGCCCAGTTCGGCGAAGAGTTGGGGGTGCGCGCCGACGATGGCCAGCGCCGGGGCGGCCTGCTTCTGTGCCGCCGCGACCTCGGCGCCGTGCTCGACGAGCGGGGTGACCGAGGTGACGAGCACCGGGATGAACGCCGCCGACACGGCGACCACGATCCGTACCGTCCAGCCCCAGACCGCGAGACCCGCGGCGGTCGCGGCCGGATTGCGCTTCTCCACGGTCTCGGTGAAGCTCGCCATCCAGGGGGCGTAGGCGACCCCGCTGAACACACCGATCGCGACGAACAGCCAGGCGAAGGTGTAGTAGCCGGTCGTCGCGTGGGTGGCCAGGGAGGCGAAGACCGCGGTCGCCACTACGGCGCCGACCCCGCCGACGATCATGAAGGGCTTGCGCACCAGCAGCCGGTCCGAGAGCAGGCCGGCCACGATCAGCGCGAGGGCGTTCGCGGCCCAGTACCAGTTGGCCAGGCCGTTGGTGCGCTGCTCGCTGTAGCCGAAGGTGGTCGAGAAGTAGACGACGAAGTTGCCGACGGCGGCGTAGTAGAGCAGCAGGAAGACCGCGATCGCGAAGGCGGAGCCGAGGATGTCCAGGCGCAGCATCTGCCGCCACTCGCCGCGCCGTACCGCCTCGGTGTCGAGTCCCTTGGCGCGTGCTTCGACCAGGGCCCGGTCCCGCAGACTGACCATGATCTGGTCGCGCAGCCCCGGTGACAGCTCGCGCAGGGCGAACAGGGCGACGACGAACACGATCAGCCCGGCCGCCCCGGAGTAGCGCAGCTCGTCCTCCCAGGTGGCGGTGTCGAGAGTGCTGCTGGTCACCGAGGTGACGACCAGGCTGCCGATGACCGGGCCCATCGTCCAATAGCCCATCGCGGTGGCGCGGCCGAGCTGCGGTGAGAAGTCCCGTATCAGCGCCGGGGTCGCGACCAGCACGATGCCCTCGATGACGCTCACGACGGCGAACAGCACCAAGTACGTCGTCTTGTCGGCCGCGTTGGGCAGTGCGAAGAAGACCAGGAGCGCCGCGATCAGCAGTCCGTAGACCACGAGGTTCGCCCGTCCCCAGCGGTCCGCGAGACCGGCCACGAGGGAGGCGAAGGCCCCGAAGGCGTTGCCCACGACCGAGACCCACACGAAGTAGCGGTAGGTCATGTCGAAGTGCGTGATGATCGACGTCGCCACCGCGTACTGGATGTACAGCATGTAGTAGAGGACGACGGTCGTGACCACCACGATCGCCAGGTACGACATGCGTCGCCCGGTGGCCGGATACGCCGGCAGATCGCGGCGGTACAGCCGGGTGAGCGCGCCACGAGAGTCGGTGCCCGGCGCGTCGGTACCGGAGTTACTCGTGTCAAACGGTGCGGAAGCGGAAGACATACGACTCCCTTTGGAACGGCTGGGGACTGGGTGAGCGGCGGGAGGCTGGGGGCCCTTCCGTTCGGCGGAGCGTAGTACCGACTAGTCGGTATGACTAGATGCGCGACAAGGCTTCGCACACGGGGTCGAGAACGGGCCCCTCCTTGCCGGAAGACGGCATCGCCCACGCCGTCAACGGCAGGTCAGCGCAGTCCGAAGCGCTCCGACCAGTCGGCGATCTCCCCGGCCGTCGCGTTGCCCCCGCACACCACGAGGCCGAGCCGCGCGCCGTCGCCGACCCGCTCCAGGACCTGCCGGGCGGCGGGCAGCAGACAGCCCGCGGCGGGCTCGGTCCACACCTTGCCGTGCTCGGCGAGGTCGAGACAGCCTCGTACGGCGTCCTGGTCGGAGACGGTCAACACCTCGGTGACCAGGGCCGACACATGGTCGTACGTCAGCTGTGACACGGTCGGCGCGCTGAGCGTGGTCACGATCGAGGACGGCGTGACCGGTACCGGGCCACCGGCCGCGAGCGCCGCGGACATGGCCTCGGCGCCCTCGGTCTCCACACCCCAGACCCGGATCCCCGGCCGCCGGGCGTGCAGTGCGGCGGCGACCCCGGCGATCAGCCCGCCGCCGCCGATGCTGACCAGTACGTCGGTGAGTTCACCGGCGTCGTCCGCGAACTCCAGCCCCACGGTGCCCTGTCCGGCGATCACCACCGGGTCGTCGAACGGGTGGACCAGGGTCAGCCCCTCGTCCCGCAGCCGGTGCACCAGCTCGAACGCGCTCGGCATGCTGTCGGTCAGCCGCAACGACGCGCCCGCCGCCTCCACCAGCTCGACGGACCGCGCCGGCGCCGAACGCGGCATCACCACCGTGGCCTTCACGTCCAGCGCCGCCGCCATGACCGCGAGCGCGATCCCGTGGTTGCCGCCGCTGACCGCCACCACGCCGGCCGCCAACTCGTCCCCGCCGAGCGACAGCAGCTTCGCCGTGGCACCGCGCGCCTTGAAGGAACCCGTGCGCTGCAACAGCTCCAGCTTCGTCGTGACCCGGACACCGAGCAGCTCGGAGAGTCCGGGGCTCTGCACGGTCGGGGTGCGTACGACGTGGCCGGCGATCCGCTCGGCGGCGGCTTCGATGTCCGAGATGCCGATCAAGGCAGTCATCCTCCCGGCGCGGGGACAGGTGGCCCGTGCCGTCTCGACCCTGACTCGGAAAGGACGTGCAGGTCAACACGTTTCAGAGATCGCGGCGCACCAGGAACTCCAACAGGGACCGCAGCTCGTCCGCCGGCCCGGTCTCCAGGGGGACGCCGGCGAGAGTCGTCTCCACGGCGGCAATGTGCCGACGGGCCTCCGCCAGCGTCGCCGTACGGCCACCGGCCTCCTCGATCAGTCCGGCAGTCACGGCGGGTTCGGCACCCGATTCCAGCAGTGTGGCGAGGTACCGAGCGCCGGGGGCGGAGAGCGCGGTCAGTACCGGGAAGGTCTTCTTGCGCTCCCGCAGATCGCCGTGCACGGGTTTGCCGGTCACCGCCGGGTCGCCCCAGATCCCCAGGATGTCGTCGACCAGTTGGAAGGCGATGCCCACATGGCGTCCCGCCCGGTCCAGCGCGGCGACCGTCGCCGGGGGCGCCCCGCCGAGTACGGCACCGAGCGCGGCCGAACAGCCCAGCAGCGCACCGGTCTTGCCCTCGGCCATCGCCCGGTACTCGTCGGGACGCACCCGCTCGGGACCCGTCCAGGGACGTGCCGCGAACAGCAGGTCGTCCGCCTGTCCGTGCACCAGGTCGCCGAGCGCCGTGGACAGCAGCCGCAACCCGCCCGCGCCGCCCGGGGCCGCTGCGAGCGTCTCCACGGCCAGCGCGAACAGGGCGTCGCCCGCGAGAACGGCCGGTCCCGTGCCGTATGTCTTCCACAGCGTGGGGCGGCGGCGCCGGGTCTCGTCGCCGTCCATGATGTCGTCGTGCAGCAGCGAGAAGGTGTGCACCAGTTCCACTGCCACGGCAGCGGCGATCCCGGCCCGCGCAGGCGCACCGGCGGCTTCCGCGCCGAGTACGGCGAGGGCCTGCCGTACGCCCTTGCCGCCCGGCGCGACGACGGGCGTACCGCCCACCTCGCACCAGCCGAACGAGTAGGCCGCCATCTCGCCCAGCCACGGATGCAGCCGCCCGACCGCTTCCTTCAGTGCGGGGTGCACCAACTCCCGGCAGCGGTCGAGGACTTGGGGTGCGGTCGGGGCCGCTACGACCGAGGGGAGCGCCGTCACCGTACGACCTCCACCGCGACGCCCAGCTCGTCCTGCGCCCGCGCCACCATCTCCCGCGCGTGCCGCAGCCCTATGCGCTCCAACACCCGTGCCAGATCCGCCAGTTCGGCCGCGGTCTCGGCGTGGTCGCGGCCCAGGCGGGCCAGGGACTTGGCCAGGCCCAGCCGTGAGAGCGCCTCGCCGCGCGGCTCGCTCATCGCGTGGAACTCGGCGAGCGCCTGCTCGTAGAGGTCCCGCGCCTCGGCGTAACGCCCGTCGCGGTACAGGACGTTGCCGCGCATCTTGTGGTTGTACGCGAGCGCGCTGGACAGATTCATCGCACGACAGCTCTCCTCGG
The DNA here is from genome assembly GCF_033194735.1 of Streptomyces sp. W16. NCBI lineage: Bacteria > Bacillati > Actinomycetota > Actinomycetes > Kitasatosporales > Streptomycetaceae > Streptomyces > Streptomyces sp. W16. The sequence goes on along the minus strand of NZ_JAWOAI010000564.1, from coordinate 398 downwards.
CCTCGGACAGCAGGCCGAGTGCCCGCTCGGGGTCCCGGTCACGCACCGAGACGATGTCGGCGAGTCCGCGCAGTGCCCAGGCGTGCCCGCGCCGGTCGTCGGCGCCCGCCGCGATCGTGGCCGCCTCCTCGAACATCGCGTACGCCGTGTCGTAGGAACCCCTGTTGCGATGGATCTGTGCGATGCCCTCCAGCGCCCACACCGTGTGCCGGGCCTCGCCGCGCTTGCGGGCCTCGGCCAGCAACTGTTCGTGCAGCCGCGCCACGGCCTCGTAGTCGCCCTGGATACGGCCGGTCTCGGCGAGGCCCGCCAGCGAGTAGCCCCGTACGACGATGTCGCCGCCGCGCTCGCCGAGTTCGGCCGCGAGCCCGAGCAGCCGCCAGGCCAGCGGGAAGGCG
>NZ_JAWOAI010000563.1:0-5945 GCF_033194735.1 Streptomyces sp. W16 | reverse complement strand
CGGGGCAGCCCGGACGATCTCGGCGGCCTCGGCCGCTTCGGCGAAGAGCCCCCGCAGCCGCTCCGCGTCACCCCCGCACACCGCCAGCCCCCGCCGGGCCCGGCTGCTCACCGCACCGGCCGACCAGCCGAGCAGCTGGGCGATCTCCGCCTCCCGCAGACCCTCCCAGTGCAGCATCACGAGCACGGCCCGCTGCCGTGCGGACGTGTCCTTCAACACACCGTGCGTCAGGGCCTGTTGGCGGCGCGCGCGGCGCAGGAACTCCTTGACCAGGGACCGCCGTACATAGAAGTCCACGTCGTCCCGCGGTATCCGGCGCCACCGCGCGCACACCCCCACCAGCGTTCTCCGCACCAGCTCGGTCGCCTCGCGGGGGTCGTCCGAGAGCAGGTGGGCGGTGGTGACCAGCCGGGGCAGACGGTCGTGCGTGTACGCGGCGAAGTCGTCGTGGGGGTCGGGCACTTCGGTGGGCCTCCGATACATCTGTTGCATCTGTTACATCTGTGAGGGGAGTGGATCCTGAGACGCGTGTTCGTCGTCTTCCCTATGAGCTGTGCCGCGACGGACGCGGCCTACGGGACCTGTACGCACGGTGCGGCGGTCAGGTTGCACGGGAATTCCAAGACTCCGGTGAGGTCATGACCGAGGACGAGTTCGACGCCTTCTACGCCGCCGCGTTTCCCCGTCTGACCGGCCAGCTCGCGGCGTTCACCGGAGATCGCGAGGAGGCGCAGGACGTGGTCCAGGAGGCGTTCGTACGAGCCTGGGACCGGCGTGGGGACTTCCTCGCGGATGAGGCGCCCGAGGCGTGGATACGCACGGTCGCCATGCGGCTGGCGGTCAGCCGATGGCGCCGGGCCAGGCGCTGGCTGGAGTTGGTGCGCCGTACGCCACCGCCCGTGTCCACCCCCGGACCCGGCCCCGATCACCCGGCACTTGTCGCCGCGCTGCGCCAACTGCCCACGGCGCAGCGGATGGTGATCGTCCTGCACCATCTGTGTGATGTGAGTGTCGAGCAGATAGCCTCCGAGACGGGTGCGCCCGTGGGGACGGTCAAGGCCAGGCTGTACCGGGGAAGGGCGGCGCTGGCGAAGCAGCTGGCTCTGGACGAGACAGACAAGGCGGACGAGCCGGTTCGGAAGGAGAGCGGCCGTGTCGGATGAACTCTCCAGTGGATCCAGCGATGAACTCTCGGTCGTGCTGCGCGAGTTCGCCGCGGAGGCGGAGCAGGAGGCCCGTCCGGTTCTCACCGGCGCCCAGGTCCGTGGCCGTGCGCGGCGCCGGGCGCGACGCCGGATGGCCGGCACGCTGGGCGCGGGTGCGGTCGCCCTCGCCCTGGTGGGCTTCGCGCTGACCCAGGACCTCACGGGGAAGGAGAACGGGCGCCGGCTTCCGGGTGCCACTACGCACGCCGCCCCGTCGCAGTCGCAGTCACCGCCCTTGTCGCCCCCCGCCACCTCCGCCGACATATCGACCCCTGTCTCCGTGCTGCCGGCCACCGGCTCGGTCGACCTCGCCAAGCGCGCCCTGTTCGTCGGGGACCGGGTCATGCCGCTGTCCTCGTACTTCTCCAACAGCCCAGCATTCGTAGGGCCGTTGACCGTGTACCGGAAGCACGGCACCAAGGTTGTGACGGTCACCGACTCGACCGACGGAGTCGGCTCCTACACGGAGATCTCGCTCGCGGTCGAACTGCGTGATGCCAACGACGAGCCCGTCTACGTCGGCGTCACCCGCTCCTACAAAGGGAAGAGCCTCGGCAAGCAAGGCACCGGCGACACCGGCGACTCCGGCGGCGGCTGGATCGGCCTGGACGATGCCGACGCCAAGTGGTTCTACGAGGACGCGAAGATCGGCAGCGTCCTCTCGGTCACCGGCAGCAAGTCCTGACGAGGGGGCGCCTACGGCAACCCACGGCTACCTACGGTTCAGCGCGAAGTCCCCGTCGTAGCCCATGAACCGGGCCCAGATCCGTGGCGGAAAGACGTTGCCGTGGAGGGAGCCGGTGCCGCCCACGTCCTTGAGGGGGAGCAGCGGGGCCTGGCCGGGCTTGTTGCGGAAGAGGGTGATCGCGCTGGACTGGTCCTGGGTGTAGCCCACGAACCAGGCCGACTTGGTCAGGTCATCGGCTCCGGTGGCGACGCAGCAGCCGCCACGACGGCAGCCGGCGACGCGGGCCCCTTCTGCCGTGGCGCGGGTATCGGGCCTGGCCCGGATGGTCATGAGACCGTAACGTCCTGTCCGGATCGGCAAGTCCGGGTGATCGTCCACCAACTGCCGTCCGCATACGGATACTTGTGCGCATGCCACGTGTCCTGCTGATCGAAGACGACCGTGCGGTACGCGAGGGTGTCCAACTCGCGCTGCGCCGCCAGGGACATGACGTGGCCGCCGCCGCGACCGGTGAGGACGGGCTCGGGCGGTTACGGTCCCACGGGGCGGACGTGGTGGTCCTCGACCTGATGCTGCTCGGCATGTCGGGACTGGAGGTCTGCCGGCTGATCAGTGCCGGGGACAACCTGGTCCCGATCATCATGGCGACCGCCCGCGGCGACGACGTCGACATCGTGGTCGGGCTCGAAGCGGGAGCCGACGAGACCTGCTCCCGACGGTGAGCCCGGCAGGTGAACTCGGCGACGGAGCACGGCAGTTACAGACCCAGGACGAAACGAACCAGGGGCGATCTTGAGCCGCTGGTCGCATGTTCGCCGTACGGGACGGACCCGGGGCCCGGGCCGGCAAGGACGAAGGAGAGAACGCTGTGGGTAGGCATGCGCTTCCGCGTGGCGGGAACGGGAAACCCGGCAAGAACGGCCGGCGGGTGGCCGTGATCGCGGTTCCGGTGGTGGCCGCGATGGCGATGACCACCACCTCCGCGTCGGCGGCGAACGCACTGACGGCCGCCGACAAGGCGATCGCCGGGAAGCTCGACCAGCGGGTGGGCACAGCCCAGTTGGGCAGCAATGTGGTGGGCGAGGTCCGGGACGTCGCCTCCGGGCAGAAGGTGTGGTCCCAGAACCCCACGAAGGGGGTGATGCCCGCCTCCACCAACAAGCTGGCCACCGCGGTCGCCGCGCTCACCGTGCTGGGCCCCGGCCACACCGTGCAGACCAAGGCCGTCTACCGTTCCGGCACCGTGTACCTGGTCGGCGGCGGCGACCAGCAGCTCGGCTCCGCCGACCTGAAGAGCCTCGCCACCGCCGCAGCCAAGGCCCTGAAGGCCAAGGGCCACCGTTCGGTACGGCTGATGTTCGACGACCACCTCTTCGCCGCCCCCAGCCTCGCCACCGGCTGGAGCAGCGGCTACTACCCGGACACGGTCGCCCCGGTCCGGGCCCTGCGCATCGAGGGCAACAACACCGCGGACACGGCCCTCACCGCCACCAAGTACTTCGCCCAGCAGCTCAAGGCCCAGGGCATCACGGTCGGCACACCCGCACGCGCCAAGACCCCCTCGGGCACCACGGTCGTAGCCACCCACAAGTCCAAGCCGCTGTCGACGACGGTGGAGTACATGCTCAAGCACAGCGACAACGACATCGCCGAGGGCCTGCTGCGGCTCACCGCGCTCGGCCAGGGCCGGGCCGCCACCTTCGCGGGCGGCGCCGCCGCGGTGCACGCCGTCCTCGTCCAGTACGGCATCCCGCTCACCGGCGTGAAGGAGTACGACGGCAGCGGCCTCTCCCGCAGCGACCGGATGACAGCCGACGCGCTCTCCGCCATCGCAGCCCTCGCGGTGGACACCCACCACCAGGCCAAACTGTGGCCCATCCTGCAGGGCCTCCCGGTCGCCGGCGTCGACGGCACCCTCAGCACCTCCTACGGCCGTTTCACCACCACCCCCGCCAACTGCGCCGTGGGAAAGGTCGACGCCAAGACCGGCACCCTGAGCGATGTGTCCGCCCTGGCCGGAGTCGCCAAGGGCGCGGACGGCCGCTGGAAGAGCTTCGCGTTCGTCGAGAACGGCACGGCACCGACGGCCACTGTCACCCAGGGCCTGGACGGTCTCGCGGCGACGGTCGAGGGCTGCTGGTAGCACCAGAACGACCAGAACGCCCCGGTCCGTGGTGATGGACCGGGGCGCTTGTCGTGTGGGTCAGGCGACTGACTTGGCGGCGTCCAGGATGAGTTCGGCGACGGCCTTGGGGTGGCTGATCATCACGACGTGGGAGGAGCCGGGTACTTCGACGACTTTGCGGGCGTTGGCGCGGTTGTACATCCAGCGTTCGCAGGCGGGCGGGATGGCCTTGTCCTGGCCGGCGACGAGTCCCCAGACCGGGATGGTCTTCCAGGCGGCGGTGGTGGTGGGGAAGGTGAAGGAGTCTGCGTCGAAGGGGCGTTGCGTGGCCTGGAGGACCTTGAAGTCGGTGGTGGGGATGTCGGCGGCGAAGGCTGCCTGGCCGTCCTTGCTCAGGTAGAGGTCGATTCCGGTGGTGCCGTCGGCCTTCGTGTAGGGCACGGGGACGCTGACCGGCTCGACCTCGCTGCCGGGGAACTTGGTGATGAGTTCGCCCTGTGTCTCGCCGATGTCGGGTACGAAGGCGGCGATGTAGACGAGTGCTTTGACGTTGCTTTTGCCGGCGGCGGCGTTGGTGATGACGGTTCCGCCCATGGAGTGCGCGACCAGGACGACGGGTCCGGTGATGGAGTCCAGCAGGCTCGCGATGTAGGGGGCGTCGGTCGGGATGCCGCGCAGTGGGTTCGAGCCGGCGATGGTGGTGTAGCCCTTGTGCTGGAGTTCCTTGATGGTGGCGTTCCAGCAGGACGAGTCGGCGTAGCCGCCGTGCACCAGGACGATCGTGGGCTTCACCTTCGACTTCTCCTCACTCGTACTGGCCGGGGCGCTCGCCGCGTCGGCCGTTCCTGCGACACCGCCGACCAGCGCGGCAGCTCCGGCCACTGCCGCTCCGGCGGCGAGCACCTGGCGGCGGGAAACATCGGTACTCATGGGACTCCTCGGGCGGCTGGATCGGCGTGGCATGTCATGGACCTTATGAGGGGCGCTCGGGCCGAGGCATCTGCAGAATGACCTAGTTTCCGGGGCGGGCCGTCGGGCGGAGATCCTCGTACTCCGTCTCGGGCACGCCGATGTCCGAGAAGATGTCCCGTGCCTGTCGCCTCATCAGTTCGGCGGCGCCACCACCGGTCTTCCGGTGGACGCGGGCCAGTGCCATGAGGGCGCGGGCCTCGCCGAGCCGGTGGCCGGTCTCGCGGTGTACGCGGAGGGCCTCGTGGCCGTACTCGACGGCTGTACCGTGCGCTTCCGCGGCCCCGGTCGTCTCGCACAGGACGGTCAGGGCCTGGCCCTCCACCACGCGGAAGGAGTGCGTGCGGGCCAGCTGAAGTGCCTGCTCGGCATGGGCGCGGGCTTCGTCGTACCGGCCTGTTTCCTGGTAGGTGAGGGAGAGGCAGAGGAGGCTGTCCGCCTCGGCTCGTCGGAATCGCGCCTCGCGAGCCAGGGCGAGAGCCTGCTCACCTGTCCGCAGAGCCCGGTCCGGCTGTGCCAGTCGTCGGCAGGCGGCTGCGACCGTGTTGAGGATGCCGGACTGAACCCAGTGCCGTTTCGTCTCCTCGATCAGGGCGAAGGCCTGCTCGGCCTGCTTCAGCCCTTCGTCGTGGCGGCCGAGTTCGACATTGATCCTCGCGATGGCGCCGAGCATCATCGCGCGGCCGTCGCGGTATCCGGCCCGCTTGTCGGAGGCCACTTCCGGGCCGAGGAGGTCGAGTCCGTCGGTGAGACGGCCGAGTTCCCAGTACACCCCGCCCAGGATCTGCAGGGCCGAACCGGCGTCCCACCAGCTGACCTCTGCCTCAAGGCCGACGGCACGTTCGAGGTGATCGGCGGCCTCACGCAGTCGGCCCAGGTCCCGGCAGGCCAGACCGAGGCCGACCATCCCGAATCCTTCGAAGTAGCGATGCCCGACCTCACGGAAGATGCGCAGGCC